>NZ_JBSFUR010000007.1:0-107890 GCF_053591895.1 Streptomyces sp. NPDC002867
GTCCTCCGGGGGGGTGGGGTGGTGGGGGGTGATGTCCCCCGCCCCCCGCCCCGCCGCGCGCCCCCCCGCGACCCAGTCGGCGAGCTCCGCGCGCAGCGGTGTGCCGGCCGCCTGGCCGCCGAGAGTCCGGGTCACGAAGGTGCCGAGGCCGCGGCGGGGCTCGACGAGTCCCTCGCGTTCGAGTTCGCGGTAGGCCTTGAGCACGGTGTTCGGATTGATCGCCGTGGCCTCGACGACCTCGCGGGCCGTGGGAAGGCGGTCCCCGGGCCGCAGCAGTCCGAGGCGCAGGGCCTGTTTGGTCTGCTGGACGATCTGGAGATAGGTGGCGACGCCACTGCGCCGGTCGATGCGGAACTCGACCACGTCACTGCACCACCCTTTCACTAATTGAGTAGTGAAAGGGTGGTGTAAGAGAGGGGCGGTGTCAATGACGCCGCCCCCTCCGCCGGTGGGCGGACCGGATCAGGTCTCCGTGCGGTACATGAGATCCACCTCGTGGGTCACGAAGCCGAGTTGTTCGTACACCCGCAGCGCCGCCAGGTTGTCCGCGTCCACGTAGAGCATCGCCGTCGGCAGGCCCTGGGCCGCGAGGTGGCGCAGGCCGGTCGCCGTGAGGGCCCGTCCGAGGCCGCCGCCCTGGGCGTCGGGGCTGATGCCGACGACGTAGACCTCGCCGAGCTGTTCCTCCGCGTGCACCTTCGTCCAGTGGAAGCCGACGATCCGGCCCTCCCGCTCGGCCAGGAAGAAGCCCTTGGGGTCGAACCACGGCTCGGCCTTGCGGTCGTCCAGGTCCCGCTGCGTCAGCGAGCCCTGCTCGGGGTGGTGGGCGAACGCCGCGGCGTTCACCGCGAGCCATTCGGCGTCGTCCTGCCCCGGCACGAAGGTCCGTACGGTGACACCCGGCGGGTAGGTCGGCTCGGGGATGCTCTGGGGGCTCAACGGGCGGCGCAACTGGCGCAGTTCGCGGAAGAGCGTCAGGCCGAGGACCTGCGCCATGTGCCGGGCCGCGGACTTCCCGCCGTGCGCCCACATCCGCAGCCGCTTGCCCGAGGCGTCGAGGAGCGTCGTCCCCAGGGCCCGTCCGTGCCCGCGTCCGCGGTGGCTCGGGTGGACGACGAGCTCGGCGGCCGGGGCCTCGACGGGGTCGGTGTCCTCCAGCTGCGCGTAGCCGACGAGCTGTCCCTCGACGGAGACCAGGAAGTGCTGTACGCCTTCCCGCCGGCCGCCGCGCAGCTGCAGCCGGCCCTGCTCGGACACGGCCTGCATCCCGTCGGACCGGGCGGCCTCGGCGAGCAGTTCGGACACGGCCTCGGCCTGCTCGGCGGTGAGTTCTTCCAGGGACTGGATCTGCCGGCCGGGCTCCGGAATCACTGCGTCGATCGTCATGTGTCGAGGGTACGGCGGTGGGTGGCACCGCGGGCAGCGTCCGCCACGGGATGTGTCACCCGACGGGGGCGGCCTCCGGCCGCGTGGCCGAGTCATGCACCCGGGCGGGGGTGCCGCAGACGGCGGCTACGCCGTCGGAGTGACGCGGCCCGCCGAGGCGGGCGCCCGCGATGCGCCTACCGCCTCACCCCGAGCCGGGACGCGCCGTACCCACGTGCGGCTACCCGCGCCGCGTCCCACCCGCGACGCGCCCGGCCTGAGGGGAGCCCGCCCCGCGCCGGGCTCGCCCGCGACAGCACCGCCCGTGGCCCGCCCCGCCCGCCGATGCACCCCGCGTTGGAGGGGCATGGCGGGCCAGGCGGTCAATTCGACCGGTACGTCCCGTTCCTGAGTGATGGCAACCAGGTCGTAACCCGTATCCCCCTGTCGCGCTACGCGCGTTGACCCTAGGCTGCCGCTCGCCCCTCTCTCCCCGTTTGACCTGACAAGGAGACAGATGTCAGCGACACCACCCCACCACCGCGCGGACAGGCGGACCCGGCGCGTGCTCGTCGCCGCCGCCGGCCTGGCCACGGTCGGCGCGCTCGCGGCCGCGCTGCCGGCCGGCGCCACCGGCGCCGACCGGCAGGGCTCCGGTGACCACCACCCGCGGACCGTCGATGTGCAGCTGCTCTCCTTCAACGACCTGCACGGCAACCTGGAGCCGCCGGCCGGCTCGGCCGGCACCGTCTCCGAGAAGCAGGCCGACGGCACGGTCAAGACGATCCCGGCCGGTGGTGTCGAGTACCTCGCGACCTCGCTGCGCACCGCGCGCCAGGGCCACCCGTACTCCGTCACCGCCGCCGCGGGCGACCTGGTGGGCGCGAGCCCGCTGCTGTCGGGTCTCTTCCACGACGAGCCGACCGTCGAGGCGCTCAACAAGCTGGACCTCGACGTGACGGGCGTGGGCAACCACGAGTTCGACGAGGGCGCCGTCGAGCTGGCCCGCCTGCAGAACGGCGGCTGCCACCCGACCGACGGCTGCTTCGAGGAGGGCAGGGAGTTCGAGGGCGCGGACTTCCCCTACCTCGCGGCGAACGTCACCAGGGAGTCGACCGGCAAGCCGATCCTCAAGCCGTACACGGTCTGGAAGAAGGACGGCGTCAAGATCGGCTTCATCGGGGTGACCCTGGAGGGCACGCCGGACATCGTCAGTGCCAACGGCATCAAGGGCCTGAAGTTCCACGACGAGATCGAGACCGTCAACAAGTACGCCCGCGAGCTGGACCGCAAGGGCGTGAAGTCGATCGTCGCGCTCATCCACGAGGGCGGCTCGCCCGCCTCCACCTCGTACAACTACGACTGCGACTCGCCGGGCGCGGGCGACGGCATCTCGGGCCCGATCGTCGACATCGCCAAGGGCATCACGCCCAAGGTCGACGCCCTGGTCACCGGCCACACCCACCAGGCGTACGTGTGCACGGTCCCGGACCCGGCCGGCAAGCCGCGCATGGTCACCTCGGCGTCCTCGTACGGCAAGCTCTACACGGACACCACGCTCACCTACGACCGGCGGACCGGCGACATCGTCCGCACGTCGGTGAAGTCGGCGAACCACGTCGTCAGCCGTGACCAGGCCAAGGCCCAGGACATGACGGACCTGATCACGCGCTGGAACAAGCTGGCCGCCCCGATCGCGAACCGCCCCCAGGGCTTCATCTCCGCCGACATCAACGGCCGCGGCGCCACCACCCCGGAGAAGCCGCTCGGCGACCTGATCGCGGACGCGCAGCTCGCGGGCCTCGCCCCGGCCGACAAGGGCGGCGCCCAGCTGGCGCTGATGAACCCGGGCGGTATCCGCTCCGACCTGGTCTACAAGGCGTCGGGCAGCGAGGGCGACGGTGTGGTGACGTACGGCGAGGCCTTCACGGTCCAGCCGTTCACCAACATGATGAATGTCGTGGACCTGACCGGCGCGCAGCTGATCACCGCGCTCCAGCAGCAGGTCAGCGGCCCCAACGAGGCGTCACCGAAGATCCTCCAGGTCTCGAAGGGCTTCACCTACACCCTGGACCTGACGAAGACCGGCGCCGACCGGGTCGTCGTGAGCTCGGTGAAGCTCAACGGCGAGGCGATCGACCCGGCGAAGACGTACCGGGTCGCGATGAACGAGTTCCTCGCGGGCGGCGGTGACGGTTTCACGGTCCTCAAGGAGCACACCAACAAGCTGGTGGGCGCCTCCGACCTGGACGTCTTCAACGCCTACCTGGCGGCCAACTCCTCGGCGTCCGCGCCGATCGCGCCGCCGGCGGCGGACCGCATCACGGTCATCCGGTAAGCGGTCGGTACAGGACGGTGGGGCGGCGGTCCGGGGGGCCCGCCGCCCCATCGGCGTTTCCGCGGACACTTTCCGGCCGGTCCAGACCTTTGGGAGGAGCGAGACGTCCGGACCCTGGCGCGCATTGTCGTGTTCGCGTCATACTCCCCGCCATGGACCGACGGAGATTTCTCGTGGGCGCGGCGGCCTTCTCCGCCGCCGCCCTCATCGGCGCCCCCCACGCCGCCGCCGCACCGCGCCGCACCCTGTCCGCGCAGGACTGGATGGCCGGTGCCGCCGACTCGACTCCCCTCCAGCGCCTGACGATTCCCGGCACCCACGACTCCGGCGCCCGTTTCGGCGGGCTGTGGACGGAGTGTCAGAACACGACTGTCGCGGAGCAACTGAACAGCGGCATCCGCTTCCTCGACGTACGGTGCCGGGTGACCGGCGGCTCGTTCGCCATCCATCACGGGCCGTACTACCAGAACCTGATGTTCGGCGACGTCCTCATCGCCTGCCGCGACTTCCTCGCCGCGCACCCGTCCGAGACGGTGCTGATGCGGGTCAAACAGGAGTACTCCGAGGAGAGCGACGCGACCTTCCGCGCGGTCTTCGACGACTACCTCGACCGCCGGGGCTGGCGGTCGCTGTTCCGCATCGGCGACGGCATCCCCGCGCTCGGCCAGGCGCGCGGCAGGGTCGTCCTTCTCGGCGACAACGGCGGCCTGCCCGGGGTGCGGTACGCGGACGGCGCGCTCTTCGACATCCAGGACGACTGGAACGCGGCGCCGAACGCCAAGTATCCCAAGATCGAGGCGCACTTCCGCAAGGCCGTGGAGCAGCCGGGGAAGCTGTTCGTCAACTACGTCAGCACGGCGGCGTACCTGCCGCCGCGCTGGAACTCCGACAACCTCAACCCGCGCGTCCACGCCTTCCTCGACGGCTCGGTGGCGAGCGGCTGGCGCGGGCTCGGAATCGTCCCCATGGACTTCCCCAACACCCGCGCGGGACTGGTCGACTCCCTCATCCGCCACAACGGCTGACGGGGCAGCGGGACCGCCGCTACGGCCGTCGCCCTACTGAACGGTGGACGGCGGCGGCGTCGCGGCGCCCGGCAGGCGGATCACCGCGCGCGTTCCGCCGCCCTCCGCCGCGGCGAGCGCCACCTCGCCGCCCGCCTGCTGGACGGTGCGGGCCACGATCGACAGCCCGAGACCCGAGCCCGGCAGCGACCGCGCCGACGGCGAGCGCCAGAACCGCTCGAAGACGTGCGGCAGTTCCTCCCCCGAGATGCCGGGCCCGTGGTCCCGGACGGTCAGTTCGCCGTCCCGCAGGCGCACCTCGATCGCGCCGCCGGGCGGCGAGAACTTCACCGCGTTGTCCAGGACGTTGACCAGCGCCCGTTCCAGGGCGGCCTGGTCGCCGCGTACGTACCAGGGCCGGACGTCGGCCTCGAAGCTCAGCTCCGGTCCGCGCAGCCGGGCCCGCTCCAGCGCGCCGTCGGCGATCTCGTGCAGCGCCACGACCTGCACCTGGCGGCCGTGGGCCGCGCTGTCCGGACGGGACAGCTCCTGCAGGTCGCCGATCAGCGACGCCAGTTCCGTCATCTGCGCCTTGACCGAAGCGAGCAGGGCCCGGCGGTCGTCCGGCGGGATCGCGCGTCCGGTGTCCTCACTGCGGGCGAGCAGTTCGATGTTCGTCCGCAGCGAGGTCAGCGGCGTGCGCAGCTCGTGGCCCGCGTCGGCGATGAGCTGCTGCTGGAGGTCGCGCGACGAGGCGAGCGCGGCGGTCATCGCGTTGAACGAGCGCGACAGCCGGGCGATCTCGTCGTTCCCGTCGACCGGGATGCGCACGCTCAGGTCCTCGGTGCGGGCCACGTGCTCGACGGCGCCGGTCAGCCGGTCCACGGGCGAGAGCCCGGCGCGCGCGACCCACAGCCCGGCCGCGCCCGCGCCGAACACCCCGATGCCGGAGACGACGAGCAGCAGCAGGGCCAGTTCGCGCAGCGTGTTCTCGGTCTCCGCGAGCGGGAACGCGTACATGACGGCCGTGTCCCGGACCACCCCGCCGCCCGGCGGGGCCGCGACGGCCGCGACGGTCAGCACCCGCACCGACCGGCCTTCCGTGTCCGTGCCGTTGCGGTACGCCTCGATCGCCGGGTCCCCGGCCCGCGCCACGTCCCGGTCGGCCGCGGTGACGCGGACCGTGCCGGCGTAGTTCCTGGCGAAGACGCACGGCCGGTCGTCGTCGGCGCGCGCGAGCTGGAAGTAGTAGTCGGACCTCGGCCCCTGGAAATCGGCCGGGTCGCTGGTCTCCCGGGCACAGCTGCCCAGCGTGGTGGCGATGTCGATGGCCCGCAGCGGCGTGTTCTCGTTCGCCGAGTGCAGCTTGCCGTCCACCTCGTCGTACAGCTTGCCGCGCACGAGGAACCAGCACACGGTGGAGACGACAGCGACCGCCGCCGCGACCGCCGTCGCCACCAGCAGCGCGAGCCGGGAACGCAGCGGCAGGGCACGGAAGCGTGCGATCACTCCGGGCCGCCCGATCGCAGCACGTAGCCCACGCCGCGCACGGTGTGCACGAGCCGCGGCTCACCGGCCGCCTCCGTCTTGCGCCGCAGATACATCACGTACACGTCCAGCGAGTTGGAACTGGGCTCGAAGTCGAAGCCCCACACGGACTTCAGGATCTGCTCGCGGGTGAGGACCTGGCGCGGATGGGCCAGGAACAGTTCGAGCAGGGTGAACTCGGTACGGGTCAGCTCGACGTGGCGGGTGCCGCGGGTGACCTCCCGGGTCGCCAGGTCCATGCGCAGATCGGCGAACGACAGCACGTCCTCGTCCCCCGCGGCCTCGGCGGCGGCGGCGTACGCGCTGCGCCGCAGCAGGGCGCGGATACGGGCGAACAGCTCGTCCAGCTCGAACGGCTTGACCAGGTAGTCGTCGGCGCCCGCGTCCAGCCCGGTGACGCGGTCGCCGACCGTGTCGCGGGCCGTCAGCATCAGGATCGGCACCCGGGACCCGGCGGACCGCAGCCGGCGGGCCGCGGTCAGGCCGTCCATCCGGGGCATCTGGATGTCGAGGACGACGAGATCGGGGGCGTACGCCTCCGCCTTGGCGAGCGCGTCGACGCCGTCGACGGCGACCTCGGTGCCGTACCCCTCGAAGGCGAGGGAGCGCCGCAGCGCCTCGCGCACGGCGGGCTCGTCGTCGACGATGAGGATGCGGTCGCCTTCAGTCATGGACCCAGCCTCGCACGCGATCAGTTGTCCCCGCCGGAGCGCAGACCGTCCAGGTCGGCCTTGACCGTGTCGATGGGGATCGCGAAGCCGAGCCCGACGCTGCCCGCGGTGGAGCCGGTGGCGGAACTGGGCGAGTACATGGCCGAGTTGATGCCGATGATCTCGCCGTTCATGTCGATGAGCGCGCCTCCGGAGTTGCCGGGGTTGAGCGAGGCGTCGGTCTGGATCGCCTTGTAGGTGGTCCTGGAGTCGCCCGTGTCGCCGTTGAACTGCTGCCCGCCGAATTCGAAGGGCCAGTTCTCGCGGGGGCCCTGCCCGCCCGAGTCCTCCTCCTTGGCAACCGTCACGTCACGGTCAAGGGCGGAGACGATGCCGCTGGTGACGGTGCCGGTCAGGCCCTCGGGGGAGCCGATCGCGACGACCTCGTCGCCGACCTTCACGCTGCCGGAGTCCCCGAGGGCGGCGGCCTTCAGGCCCTTGGCGCCGTTCAGCTCGATGAGGGCGAGGTCCTTGTCGGGGTCGGTGCCGACGATGTCGGCGGTGTACGTCCTGCCGTCGCTGAGGCGCACCTTGATCGTCTCGGCGCCGGAGACGACGTGGTTGTTGGTGACGATCTCGCCGCCGGAGGTGATGATCACGCCGGAGCCGGTGGACTGCCCGGCGGCGGAGGTGGCGTTGATCTCGACGATGCTGGGCGAGACGGCCTGGGCGACGCCGGCGACGGTGCCCTTGCTGCTCTGCGAGACGTTGGTGCCGGAGGCGACGGAGCCGCCGATGGTGCCGCCGTCGCCGTCGGCGAACCGGTCGACGAGGGCGGAGGCGGCGCCGCCGATCACCGCCGCGGCGATGGCGATGGCGACGGCGGCGACGAGCGCGACGGGCCGCTTGGCCCGGTCCACCCGATGCGCCGCCGCGCCGGGCGGGAGCGGGGGCAGGGGCGGGGGCGGCGGGTAGGCGCCGAGATGGTGAGTGTGGTGGGTTCCCTCGTCGCCGCTTCGGCGGTGGTGGTCGCTCATGGAAACGACTGTCGTGGCTGGAGATGAGAGAAGTCTGAGGGACCGCTGAGAAGCCCGACAGAAGCGTGTATGCCCGATATGAAGGACGCGACTCTTTGCTCGGGGCTCCGCCCCGGAAGCCGGGCAGGTGGCAGCCCTGACGGGCGGCAGCTCCGCGCCGCTCCTGGCCCTGCGCCGTGGGACACGGCGACACCTTCGGCCCAGCGGGCGTTGGCGTAGCGCTCGCTGGGACAGCGTCGCAACACCAGCCGCGTTGGGGCGCCACCCACGGCCGCCAAGCCGTAGGGGGAGATCGAGGCGCGGGTCCGGGGCGGCGCCCCGGCAGGCGCATCGCGCTCGCGGGTGCGGTCACGCCCGGCGTGGCGCGCGGTCACGTCGAGCGGCGCGCGCCGCCGCGTCAGGCGTTGCAGCCGCAGGAGCGGCGGATCACCAGGCCCGACGGGAAGAGCTTCACCCGCTCGCGGCGCGAGCCCCCCACCCGCAGGCCGTCGTCCAGGACCAGGTCCACCGCCGCACGGGCCATCGCGGGCCGGTCCGAGGAGATCGTCGTCAGCGGCGGATCCGTGAGCGCCGCTTCCTTCACGTCGTCGAAGCCCGCCACCGCCAGCTCGCCCGGAACGTCTATCCGCAGCTCCCGCGCCGCCCGCAGCACGCCGAAGGCCTGGTCGTCCGTCGAGCAGAAGATCGCCGGGGGCCGGTCGGGGCCGGAGAGGATCTTCAGCGCGATCTGGTACGCGTCGTAGCGGTTGTACGGCGCCTCGAAGAGCCGGCCGTCGATCGAGCGCCCGGACTCCTTCATCGCCCGGCGCCAGCCCTCGACGTGGTCGGCGACCGGGTCGCCGACCGCCGGGGTGTTCGGGACGCCGCCGAGACAGGCGACGTACTCGTGGCCGTGCTCCAGCAGGTGCCGGGTCGCGAGCTGCGCGCCGCCGATGTCGTCCGTGACGACCGCGACGTCGTCGATCGCCTCGGGCCGCTCGTGCAGCAGCACGACCCGTGCGTCCCACGCCTCGATCTCGGCCGCGGCCCGCTCGCTCATGCCCTGGCTGACCAGGATCAGTCCCGAGACGCGCATACCGAGGAACGCCCGCAGATAGTGGACCTCGCGCTCGTCGCGGTAGTCCGAATTGCCGACGAGCACCATTTTCCCGCGCTCGGCGGCGGCCTGTTCGACCGCGTGCGCCATTTCGGCGAAGAACGGCTGCCGGGCGTCCGGCACGATCATGCCTATGAGATCCGTCCGTCGCGAGGCCATCGCCTGCGCGACCCGGTCGGGCCGGTACCCCAGCTCCTTGATCGCTGCGAGAACCCGCTCGCGCGTGGCCGGGGCGACCGGCCGGGGTCCGTTGTTGATGACGTAGCTGACGACGGCGGTCGAAGTACCCGCCAGTCGCGCAACGTCGTCCCGCGTCACCTTGGCCACGGCGCGAAGTCTACGCGGGGTGACCTACCTCTGGGCAGGGCGTACGGCCGCTTCCTCGATCACAGGAGGTTCGTCCGAGTGGGTGACGGCCGCCGACGTCTTCGCCTTGGCCTCCTCCGCCGCCCGTTCGACCTTCTCCGGGGCGACGAAGCGGTAGCCCACGTTGCGTACGGTTCCGATGAGGGACTCGTGCTCGGGGCCGAGCTTGGCGCGCAGCCGCCGTACGTGGACGTCGACCGTGCGCGTACCGCCGAAGTAGTCGTAGCCCCAGACCTCCTGGAGCAGCTGGGCGCGGGTGAAGACCCGGCCGGGGTGCTGGGCGAGGTACTTCAGCAGCTCGAACTCCTTGAAGGTCAGGTCCAGGACCCTGCCCTTCAGCTTCGCGCTGTAGGTCGCCTCGTCCACCGACAGGTCGCCGTTGCGGATCTCCATGGGGGAGTCGTCGGCGGTGATCTGCTGGCGGCCCATGGCGAGCCGCAGCCGCGCCTCGACCTCGGCCGGTCCGGCGGTGTCGAGCAGGACGTCGTCGATGCCCCAGTCGGCGGTGACGGCGGCGAGGCCGCCCTCGGTGACGACCAGGACGAGCGGGCAGCCCGGCCCGGTGGAACGCAGCAGCTGGCACAGCGACCGCACCTGCGGCAGATCGCGGCGGCCGTCGACGAGGATGACGTCGGCGCCGGGGGTGTCGACGAGGGCCGGGCCCTCGGCGGGGGCCACCCGTACGTTGTGCAGCAGCAGTCCGAGGGCGGGGAGAACCTCCGTCGACGGCTGGAGGGCATTGGTCAGGAGCAGCAGAGAGCTCATCGGATTCCACCCGTCCGGATCGTCGTGCGGTGCATGTCTTCGGATCGGTGTTCGGATCGGTGCTCGGTTCGCTCGTCCATGACGTCGGTTCCTCCTCGGTCCCTGCGAGGACGCCTGCGGCACTGCTTCGTACGGCGGCTCTCTCGCGCCCGAGAGCCTTTGTGAGCTTGTGTTCACCTGGCTGTAACAAACGGCCGGAAAACACAAAAGGACCCGGGGGCGGCATTGCCCGGATCCTCTGCCCAGCAGAATAGCCCACATGAGTTGCGCGGAAGAGGGCCGATTTCACACTGTGGACGTGTCCTCGATCTACCCCGGCCCCCGGCGCGCAATGTTGCGGGCTCTCGACGGCGTTCGGATCGAGGCGTTTCACGAGCCGTGCTCGGCCGGTCCGGCCGCGACGGCGATCGTCGTCGCCCACGGTTTCACGGGCTCCGTGGACCGGCCCGCGCTGCGGCGCGCGGCCGGCGTCTTCGCGCGGCGGGCGGGTGTGGTGACGTTCTCTTTCCGGGGGCACGGCCGCTCCGGAGGACGCTCCACCGTGGGCGACCGCGAGGTGCTCGATCTGGCCGCCGCGGTGGAGTGGGCCCGCTCGCTCGGCTACGCCAGGGTGGTGACGGTCGGGTTCTCCATGGGCGGCTCCGTCGTCCTGCGCCACGCGGCCGTGCAGAAGCGCGAGGGGCGCACGGAGGCACGGGCGGATGCGGTGGCCGCCGTGAGCGCCCCCGCGCGCTGGTACTACCGGGGTACGGCCCCGATGCGCCGACTCCACTGGGTCGTCACGCGCCCGGTCGGCCGGCTGGTGGGCCGCTACGGCTTCCGCACCCGTATCCACCACCGGGACTGGGACCCGGTTCCCCTCTCGCCGGTCGAGTCCGTGCCGCTGATCGCGCCGACCCCGCTGCTGATCGTCCACGGCGACAGCGATCCCTACTTCCCGCTCGACCATCCGCGCATGCTGGCCGCGGCCGCCGCAGGCTCGGCCGAGCTGTGGCTGGAATCGGGCATGGGCCACGCCGAGAACGCCGCGGACGAGGCGCTGCTCGTCCGCCTCGCGGACTGGCTGGTCGCCGCATGACCCATGATGGAGGGCGGCGCGACACGAAGGAGAGGAGTGCCGTTATGGCAGCGGGAACCATCCGCTATTGGGCCGCGGCCAAGGCGGCGGCCGGCGTCGCGGAGGAGCCGTACGCCGCGAAGACGCTCGCCGAGGCGCTCGACGCGGTGCGCGAACGGCACCCGGGCGAGCTGACGCGGGTACTCCGTCGGTGTTCGTTCCTCGTCGACGGTGACCCCGTCGGGACCCGGAGCCATGAGACCGTACGCCTTGCCGAGGGCGGCACGGTCGAGGTGCTCCCGCCGTTCGCAGGAGGGTGAACCGCACAGCATGAGCAGCGATCAGCAGTATCCGTACGGCTCCTACGAGCCGTACCGGCAGCAGCAGCCGGAGCCGTACCCGGCGCAGCAGGACGCGTACGGGCAGCAGCCCTACCCGGACTCGGGCGCCACGCAGACCTGGCAGGGCGACACCTGGGACACCCGGTACCAGCCGGTCGTGCAGCCTGCTGCCGCGGCCGGCGCCGCCTACCTGCCGCCGCGGCCCGCCGAGGCGGCCGCTCCGCTGCCGCCCGAGTCCCCTGCGGCCCCGGCCGGCGAGGGCCACGGCGCGCCCGGGGACGCTCCGCGGCCGCGGCTCACGGAAGCCCAGAGGGCCCGTGCCGAGGGCCGCTCGCCGATCATCGCGCCCGGTCTGCAGCCCGCCGGACTGACCGCCCTGCTGGGTCTGCTGCTCGCGGGCGGCGCCGCCCTCGGCACGTACGCGCTGCTCGTCCCCCTCGTGCTGCTCCAGGCGGTCACCGCGGCGGGCTGGTTCCGGCTGAACGGGATGTGGCCCGCGCGGCAGGGCATCGCCCTGGCCTTCGCGGGCGGCCTCGCCGCCGACGCCGCGCTGCTCGCGGCGGGCCGGGGGAACGCCCCGGCCGCGATCATCGGCACGCTCGGCGTGTGGGTGCTGCTCACGCTCGTGCTGCAGCTGCGCAGCCACGCGAGCGCGGACGAGCGCATGGCCGGGCTGATGGCGACGGTCGCCTCGGCCGCGCTGGCGATCCTCGCCACGGGACTCCTCGCGGCGGACGCCGACGCGGTGACGATCGGCGCGATCGGCGTCGCCGTGGCCGTCGTCGCCCGTGCGCTGCCGCTGCCGGGTGTGGTCTCCGTCGTGGTCGCGCTGCTCGCGGCCGCCGGAGCGGGCATCGCCGCCGGCGGGCTGACGGGTGCGGGGTCCGGGGGCGTGCTGCTCGGGTGCGCGGCCGGCGCCTGTGCGCTGATCGGACTGCGGGTGGCGAGCTACGACTACCCGTCCCGCTTCGTGCACATGACGGCGGGCGTGGCGCTGCCGCTGACGGCCGCGGCTCCCGTGGTGTATCTGCTCGGCCGCGCACTGGTCTGAGCGCGCGCCGGCCCGGCGGCCGTGGTGCGCGACGCAGACCCGGTACGGAACCAATGCCGGGCCCCGGACGTCGATCATTGAGCAGACGGCGTCGTCCGGACCGATTCACGCCCGCGGGCGGCCGGGGGCCGACAGGACAGGGCCAGGACAGGGTGGGGGACTCCGAGCAATGCGTGCACTGCGGATACTGCTGATCGTCGGCGTGATCCTCGGCGGCCTCTTCGTCGCCGCCGACCGGCTGGCGGTCAACCTGGCCGAGTCCGAGGCGGCGGACAGGATCAAGAGCAGTCAGGGGCTGTCCACGACGCCCGAGGTGTCCATCGGCGGCTTCCCGTTCCTCACCCAGGTGCTGGGCAGGGAGCTGGACGAGGTCGACGTGAGCCTCTCCGGCATCACCGCCACCGCGGGCGGGCGCGAGGTCAACGTCACCGAGGTGAAGGCCGCATTGCGCCAGGTGCGCGTCGACGGGAGCTTCTCCTCCGCCACCGCCGGCCGGGCCGACGGGTCGGCCCGCATCTCGTACGCGGACCTGACGGAGGCGGCCCCCAGGGGCGCCGCCGTCGGATACGCCGGTCCCGAGCGGGCCGCGAAGGGGCAGGTCAAGGTGACCGGTCCGCTGACCGGGCTGCTGGAGGGCGCGGGCGTCCCGGTGCCCGACACCCTGAAGGCGCTGCTCGGCGACCGTCAGGTCAGCACGTACAGCACGGTCGGCCTGAGCGACGGGACCACGGTGCGGCTGAAGGCGCAGGAGCTGCCGCGGCTGCCCCTCCCGGGCTTCGACGACAAGCTCCGCGAGGCCGTGGACTACGACCTGAAGATCGACGGGCTGCCGTCGAGCATCACCCTCGACAAGGTGGCGGTCACGGACGAGGGGCTGCGGTTCTCGGGTACCGGCAAGGACGTGGCGCTGACCGGCTGAGACCCGGTCGAGGGGGCAGGACCGAAGGCGCCGGACGGGCCGGCGGCCGCATGGTGAGACGGCTGCGTCCGAGGGGCAGGAGAGGCCGGCGCGCAGATCGTCGGCGACGGGACGGACGCACGTTCCGGGCGCCGACTGTCCCGCATAGTGGATGATCGCGTCTCACCATACGACACACCGGTGACATGGCAGCCGACTCGTCCCTACGATCGGTTCCATGAAGCAGCGACAGGCGGATCTCACGAAGCGGCGGGCAGTAGACCTGTGCCGCGTCGCCGCCATGCTCTGTCGCACTGTCTGAGCGGGCCCCGACTCCCGTATCCCTCAGGCCCTTCGACCTCTGTCAGGGCCGCCGTGCTGATCCACGCGCCTTCCGCGTACCCGCACACCTCTCGCGCACAACCCCTCGCGCACCACCGCCGCACACTGCCCCGGAGGAGAAGAAGCATGAGCCGCAGCGACGTCCTGGTAGACGCCGACTGGGTCGAGGCCCACATCGACGACCCGAAGGTCGTCATCGTCGAGGTCGACGAGGACACCTCGGCCTACGACAAGAACCACATCAAGAACGCGGTCCGCATCGACTGGACCAAGGACCTGCAGGACCCGGTCCGCCGTGACTTCATCGACCAGGAGGGCTTCGAGAAGCTCCTTTCGGCGAAGGGGATCGCGAACGACTCCACGGTCGTCCTCTACGGCGGCAACAACAACTGGTTCGCGTCCTACGCCTTCTGGTACTTCAAGCTCTACGGCCACGGCGACGTCCGTCTCCTCGACGGCGGCCGCAAGAAGTGGGAGCTCGACTCCCGCGACCTGGTGGACGGTTCCCAGGTGCCCGCCCGTCCGGCCACCGAGTACAAGGCCCAGCCGCAGGACACGTCCATCCGCGCCTTCCGTGACGACGTCGTCGCCGCGATCGGCAGCCAGAACCTGGTCGACGTGCGGTCGCCCGACGAGTTCAGCGGCAAGCTGCTCGCCCCGGCGCACCTCCCGCAGGAGCAGTCGCAGCGCCCCGGCCACGTGCCGAGCGCCCGCAACATCCCGTGGTCGAAGAACGCCAACGACGACGGCACCTTCAAGTCGGACGAGGAGCTCCGCGAGCTCTACGCCGAGGAGCAGGTCGACCTGGCGAAGGACACCATCGCCTACTGCCGTATCGGTGAGCGCTCCGCGCTGACCTGGTTCGTGCTGCACGAGCTGCTCGGTGTCGAGAACGTCAAGAACTACGACGGCTCCTGGACCGAGTACGGCTCCCTCGTCGGCGTGCCGATCGAGCTCGGCGCCAACAAGTAATCCGCCCCGACCCGACCCATAAGAAGGACGAAAGACATGTGTGGAGCGAAGGCCGGCGGCCCCGACGCCTCGACGATCAAGCCCGGTGAGACCACCATCCAGGGCCAGGTGACCCGCGACGGCGAGCCCGTCACCGGCTACGTGCGCCTGCTGGACTCGACCGGCGAGTTCACCGCCGAGGTCCCGACCTCGGCGACCGGACAGTTCCGCTTCTACGCGGCCGAGGGCACGTGGACCGTGCGCGCCCTGGTCCCGGGCGCCACGGCGGACCGTACCGTGGTCGCGCAGACGGGCGGGCTCTCCGAGGTCGCGATCGCCGTCTGATCGCCGAGTGACCGGCCGAAGGGCCGCACCTCCTGGGGGTTGGACGCTTACCGGGAACGAGGTGCGGCCCTTCGGTCGTACGCTGAAGACATGTACGCGCGACGGCGTCGCACCTACTTGTTGATGATGGGCGGATGCCTCGTCCTGTTCGTCTCCGCCTGGGCCGTCGTGCGGCTGTGGTCGGTCCCGGTGGCCGTCGGCATGTGCCTCGTCGCCATGGTCGTCCCGCCGGTCGCGGCGGTGATCGCCAACCGGCGGGGCCCGGACGACCGCTGGTGGGACGACCCGTCCGGGGACCCGCAGTCCGACGAGTGGTGGGACGAGATCGACGGGAAACGCAGGCCGCGTCAGTAGACGAGGGACTGCACGTCGTCCTGCACGGCCTCGCTGACGAAGACCTGGGCGCCCGCGATCCGTACGCCCTCCAGCACGTCCTTCTCCGTGATCTCGCGCCGGGCCGCGCACTGGGTGCACAGGGTGACGCGCCCGCCGGCCAGGATCGACTCGAGAAGATCGGGCAGCGGCGCGGCGTGCGGCAGTTCGAACTCGGCCGCGCGCCCGGGCAGGGCGAACCACGAGGACTCACCGGTCAGCCAGAGCGAGACCTCGACCCCACTGGCCACGGCGACGGCCGCCACGGTGAAGGCCTGGGAGCAGCGTTCGGGTGCGTCGGCACCTGCGGTCACCTTGATCACGAGCTTCTTCGCCATATGCCGAACTGTAATGCTCCCCGCCACAACCCCCGGCCGGTGCCAGGGGTCAGGTGTGTACGCGGATACGGAAGCCGCGCTTCACGTCTCGTGGGGGGACTCTTTGGAAACGCAGGACACCGAGGCCTCGCCGGTCTCGGCCCCTGACACACCTCCGGAACCGGCCGGACGGCCGGCCGATCCGGCGCCGTCTGCCGCCGACCCCGGACCGGCGGGCACCGAACCTGCCGCCGACCCCGGACCGGCTGGCACCGAAGCCGTGCCGTCTGCCGCCGAACCCGCGCCCGCGCCCGTCGCGGCCGGGCGCGTGCGCCGGCGCCGCCGCACCGTCGCGCTGATCGCCGCCGCCGCGGTGCTCGGCGTCGTCGCCGGCACGGTCACCGGCTACGCCGTGCAGTACCAGCGCGAGCCCACTCCGCTGCCCGTGCTGTCGCAGCCCGACATCAGGACCCCGAAGCCCGTCCCGGCCAAGGCGGGCACGACCGCCCGGTCCCTGAACGCGAACCGGTGGGTCAAGACCGACGGCGACCTGCGGGAGCTGCTGCTGCCGAAGCCGAAGGGCGCCAAGACCGAGAGTGAGGCCGGCTGGGAGGACCTGTACTCCTTCGCGACATGGTTCAAGGAGGAGGGGGACATGTTCGAGTTCCTCGCCGAGGACGGGTTCCGCCGGTGCGCGACCGTGAGCTGGTCCGTGGACGGCGAGGTCTACGTCGACATCCGGCTGGTGCAGTTCCGCGAGGACGAGGAACTGAACGCCGGGATCTTCGGCGAGGCGCAGCAGTGGTACCTGGACGACGAGAAGTGGGCGGGCAACGACGGTGAGCCGATTCCCGGCAGCGCCGACGGCCGTACCTACGTCTGGGACGAGCCGCTGCGCGAGGCCGGCTACGAGCCCCTGTACCAGGGCCGGGCCGTGGCCTGGCGGGGCGACACCGTGATGATCATCGAGTACGCGAACAACTCGGGACCGGTCGACGAGAAGGACCTGAAGTCGCTCGCCAAGCGCCAGTTGGAGCGACTGTGAACGAGCCGACAGATCCCACCACGCAGGCGGATCTCGTGCAGGACGGACCCGATCCCGCGACGCCGCGCCGGCGCCGCCTCCCGGTCGCGCTGGTCGCCGCCGCCGTGAGCCTCGGCCTGGTCGCCGGCGGAGGCGCCTGGGGCTGGTCCGCCCTCCAGGACGCGGACCGGACCGCGCCCACCGTCGTCTGGGCGGAACCCGCCGAGCACCCGGAATCCGACATCCCGGCGCTGGAGCCGACCGGCCTGGCGGCCGAGCTTCTGCCGATGCCTCCCCACTACCGGCCGGGCCCCGATGTGGACGAATTCGGCAACGACAGCGTGCTGGACGCCGAGCGGGCCGTCGCGCTGTTCAAGGAGGGCTCGCGCGGGCTGCCGAGCGCCAAGCGCAAGCGGCACGACAAGGCCGTCGACAAGCTGGGCATCAAGGGCCTGGCCGTGCGCAGCTACCGTCCCACCGATTCCCGCTTCGTCATGGAGACCCGGCTGGCGCAGCTGGAGAACACCAAGGCCGTCGGCAGTCTGGCCGCGTTCCGGAAGGAGATGACCGATGCCTTCGGGGTCTTCCGCAAGGGCCCGAAGATCAAGGGCCACCCGAAGGCGACATGCTTCCTGATGCCCGAGACCGACGACGTGGAGCTCGACATCATGATGTGCACCGCCCCCGTGGGCGAGGTGCTCGTGAGCGTGTACGCGTACGGCGCCAAGCCGCTCGCCACCGGCACGATCAAGAGTCTCGTGCGCGAGCAGCTCGACCACATCTCGTCGCCCGGGGAGGCCGTGTGACCGACAACGCCCAGCCCACGCCGCCCCACCCCGTCGCGCCGCCGGAGGCACCCGCGCCGGACTCCGTGCCGCCCGCGCCGGACTTCACCGCGCCCTCCGTGCCGCCTGCGCCGGACTTCACACCACTCCCCGTACCGCCGCGGGACCGGCGGGTCCTCAGGGCCGTGCTGCGCTGGACGGCCGCCGTGGTCGTCTTCGCCGCGGTGGGCACCGGCACCGCGTACGGCATCGTCTCGCAGGAGCGCACCGACGTCCCGGGGCTGTCGACGCTCGGTGACGGGCGGTGGGACTACCCGAAGCTCACCAAGCCGGTGCTGCCGGCCGGTGCTCCGCTGCCGTTCGACCAGACGAACCCGGCCGAGATCCACTACGCCGACCTGGAGCAGCTCCTGCTCCCGGCACCGGCGGGCAGCACGCCTGACCCGGCCCTGCGCGGCGAGCGCGGCCGGGTGCCGTTCGACCGGTTCACGGGGCAGTACGTGAGCGACGAGCGGGACAGCCTGCTCGAGCACCTCACGGAGTCCCGCGCGCGCCACGTCGTGGCACGCGGCTGGACGATGCCGGACGGCACCTCGGTCCGGATCTTCCTGCTCCGCTTCCACACCTCGGCGATCGCGGGCGACTTCTTCGACACGCAGATGGGCGGCAGCCCCGACACGACGCTGCAGCCGAACGGCGTGGAGGAGATGTCGTCGTACGACGAGGCCTACGACGCGAAGGCGAAGGTGACCTCCACCGAGCGCTACGTGTACGACGAGGCCGCGCCCCGCGGCCCCGTCCACGTCCGCCACGCCTACATCACGGCGGGTGACACGGTCGCGTTCGTCGTCTTCTCCCGCAAGGGCGAGGTCCCGCGGGTGCCGTTCCACCAGACGGTCGTCCTGCAGAACCAGCTCCTCGGCTGACGCGGACCTCACAGAACGGGTCCGGCCCCGGCCTACTAAGCTGGGGCCCGGCCCGTTCTGCCTTCACCGCTCATTCGAGGAGCACTCCGTGATCGTTTTCTTCGAAGCCCTGCTGGTCCTGGTCTGTGTCGGCGTCCTCGCCTTCACCGGTCTGGCTGTGAAGAAGCTGTACCAGGGCCAGCGCTGACCGCCCGTACCGTCACCGACCCACAGAGCTGCTCATGATCGAGATTCCGTCCGACCTGAACCCGGACCTCGTCCCCCTCGCGTTCCTCCTCGGCACGTGGGAGGGCGCGGGCGTATCGGACTTCCCCGGCGCAGAGAAGTGCAACTTCGGCCAGTCCGTGACCTTCAGCCATGACGGCCGCGACTTCATCGAGTACGTCTCGCACTCGTGGGTCCTCGACGGCGAGGGCAACAAGGTCAAGCCGCTGGAGAGCGAGAGCGGCTACTGGCGCGTCGACAAGGACCGCAAGGTCGAGGTCGTCATGGTCCGCGACCAGGGCATCGTGGAGATCTGGTACGGCGAGCTCGCCGATCAGAAGCCGCAGATCGACCTGGTGACGGACGCCGTCGCGCGCACTGCCGTCTCCGGCCCGTACAGCGGTGGCAAGCGGCTCTACGGCTACGTGAAGAGCGACCTGATGTGGGTGGGCGAGAAGGCCACCCCCGAGGTCCCGCTGCGGCCGTACATGTCGGCGCACCTGAAGAAGGTCGTCACCCCGGAGCAGGTCGAGTCCTGGGCCAAGGACCTCGGCGACCTGCCCGACGACGGCATCGCGTTCTTCAAGTAGGCAGGCCCTTCGGGAATGCCAGTGGTGCGGCCGGGTCCGTGGCTGACCAGGCAGGGGCCGTTGACGGCCCTGCCGGTGGCCGGTTTCCACGCGCCCGGCCGGGGCCGGGCGGCGTGCCGCTGCCTAGACTGGGGGCTGTGGTGAGCACTGACTGGAAGAGCGATCTGCGGCAGCGCGGCTACCGGCTGACCCCACAGCGCCAGCTTGTCCTGGAAGCCGTGGACACCCTCGAGCACGCCACCCCGGACGAGATCCTGGGCGAGGTGCGCAAGACGGCGTCCGGGGTCAACATCTCCACGGTCTACCGGACGCTGGAGCTGCTGGAGGAGCTGGGCCTGGTCTCGCACGCCCATCTCGGGCACGGCGCCCCCACCTATCACCTCGCGGACCGGCACCACCACCTGCATCTGGTGTGCCGGGACTGCACGAACGTGATCGAGGCGGACGTCGAGGTGGCCGCCGACTTCACCGCGAAACTGCGCGCGACGTTCGGCTTCGACACGGACATGAAGCACTTCGCGATCTTCGGCCGGTGCGAGGAGTGCACGGAGAAGGCGCAGGCCAAGGCGTCCGGCGGGACACCGTCCGCCGAGTCGTAGTCTTACTCGTATGAAGAGCCCTCTCCTGTCCCTGCCCGGCGCGGTTCCCGCCGAGGGACGCGACGAAGGGGTCGCCGCGCACTACGGCGACCTGTTCCGTGAGCAGCGCGCACTCGCCGCCGGGAGGGGTCTCGTCGACCTCTCGCACCGCGGCGTCGTGACCGTCAGCGGCGACGACCGGCTGAGCTGGCTGCACCTGCTGCTCACCCAGCACGTGAGCGAGCTGCCGGCGGGGCAGGCCACCGAGGCGCTGATCCTCTCCGCGCACGGGCACATCGAACACGCCCTGTACCTCGTCGACGACGGCGAGACGGTGTGGGCCCACGTGGAGCCGGGCACCCAGGAGGCGCTGATCGCCTATCTGGAATCGATGAAGTTCTTCTACCGGGTGGAGGTCGCCGACCGCACCGACGAGTTCGCCGTCGTCCACCTGCCGGCCGGTTCGATAGCCGAGGTGCCGGACGGCGTGGTCGTCCGGGAGACCGCGTACGGCCGCGACCTGTTCCTGCCGCGCGCGGACCTGGAGGCGTACGCGGCGCAGCACGGTCCGGTGGCGGGGATCCTCGCGTACGAGGCGCTGCGGATCGAGCAGCACCGGCCGCGGCTCGGTTTCGAGACCGACCACCGCACCATCCCGCACGAGCTGGGCTGGATCGGCAGCGCGGTCCATCTGCAGAAGGGCTGCTACCGCGGCCAGGAGACCGTCGCGCGTGTCCACAACCTAGGGAAGCCGCCACGGAGGCTGGTCTTCCTCCACCTGGACGGCAGCGAGGTGCACCTGCCCGCGCCCGGCACGCCGGTGCGGCTGGCCGCGGACAACGAGGGCCGCCAGCTGGGCTTCGTCACCACGTCCGGCCGCCACCACGAACTGGGGCCGATCGCGCTCGCGCTGGTGAAGCGGAACGTACCGGTGGACGCCGAGCTCCTGGCCGGCGACACGGCCGCCGCCCAGGAGACGGTCGTCGAGCCGTAGGCCCGCCGCTACACCTCGACGATGATCGTGAACGGGCCGTTGTTCGTCAGCGAGACGCGCATCTGCGCTCCGAACCGGCCCGTCTCCACGTGCGCGCCCAGCGCCCGCAGCTGGGCGACCACCTCGTCGACCAGCGGTTCGGCGACGGGGCCCGGCGCCGCCGCGTTCCAGGTGGGGCGGCGGCCCTTTCGGGCGTCCCCGTAGAGAGTGAACTGCGAGATCACCAGAAGCGGCGCCCCCGTGTCCGAGCAGGACTTCTCCCCCTCCAGCAACCGTACGGACCAGAGCTTGCGGGCCAGTTGGGCCGCCTTCTCCCTCGTGTCCTCGTGGGTGACCCCCACCAGCACACACAGTCCCTCGCCGACGATCTCGCCGACCGTCTCCGGCCCCGACTCACCGGGCATCACGACGCTCGCGCCGTCCACCCTCTGCACCACTGCACGCATACCGAGAAAACTACCTGGCCGCCATTCGGGGCCGAACAGGTGCAGACCGCCTGCGACGGGACGTATCGGGATGGCACGATGCACGCAGGCGGTGCATCCCCGGGCCCTCCGGGTCGGGAGAGGGCCCATGCACCGGTTGCGAGGGGACGGACATACGCACATGAGCACATCTGGCGCCGGGCGGTCGCTCGGCCCCGTATCGGTTTCCGCGCCGGTCTCCGTGGCGGACCGGCGGGCGGCGTCCGCGACGGAAGCCGCCCCGGCCGCCCGGCCACCCCACCAGCGCGCCGGCGCCGAGCTGCCCGAGCCCGTCCGGCACGATCTGGCCACGCTGAAGCTGCCGGAGCTGCGCGCCCTGCGCCGGGACTCGCAGCGCGACGAGGCCGACCTCAGCTATGTGCGGCGGCTGGTGCAGGGCCGGATCGACATCCTGCGGGCCGAACTGGAGCGCAGGGCCGACCCGGAGGCGCCGGTCGTCGACCGGCTCTCCGAGATCCTCGCCGACACCCCGTCGCGGCGGGGCTCGTCCGCCCGGCACGTCACGCTGTCGACGCCGCACGGGGAGGAGTACCGCCGCCTCGCGTCCGACATGCTCGACGAGGTCGGCCTGTCCGACCTCGACGCCCGCACGGACGACGAGCTGCACACCGCGATGGGGCGGCTGCTCGCCTACGAGCAGCAGGTCTCGCGCCGCCGGCAGCAGCTCCAGCGGACCGCCGACGACTGCAGCGCCGAGATCACCCGCAGGTACCGTGAGGGCGAAGCTCAGGTCGACGACCTGCTGACCTGACACGGGCCGCCGGGAGGGCGTTCGCGCACCGGCCGCCGGCCCGAAAAGGGCATGCGCGGGCCTCGGCGGGCGGCCTAGCGTGGGTCGCATGAGTGTCGAGACGCGTCGGATCGCCGAGACCGAGTTCCCCGACTGGCTGAGGGCACTGGCCACCGGCTTCCTGCAGCCGCCGGTCGTCACCGACGAGGAGGTCGCGAGCCGCCTCCCGCACACCGATCTCACCCGTACACAGGGCGCGTTCGACGACGGCCGCTGCGTGGCGACGTACCGCTCGTTCGCCCAGGAGCTCACCGTGGTGGGCGGCGCCCGGATCACGGCGAGTGCCGTGTCGAACGTGTCCGTCTCGCCGACCCACCGCCGCCGCGGCCTGCTCACCCGGATGATCATCGAGGACCTGGCGGAGGCCAAGGAGCGCGGCGACGCGGTATCGACGCTGATCGCCGCGGAGTACCCGATCTACGGGCGGTACGGCTACGGCCCCGCCGCCTCGCTGACCGAGTGGTCCGTCGACGTGCCGCGCGCCGGCCTGGACGGCCGCTGGTCGCGGCCGGACGACGGCGGCCGTGTCGACCTGGTCGACGGCTCGGACGTCCGCAAGCTGGGCCCGGAGCTGCACGGGCGGCTCGCGGCGCGGCAGCACGGCGTGGTCAGCCGCGACGAGCGGTGGTGGCAGGTCAACACGGGCCAGGCGGTGACATCCGCGTTCCCGTGGACGGAGCCGTTCTACGCGGTGTACCGGTCGGCCGCAGGGGACGTGGAGGGCCTGCTGACGTACGCGGCCGACGACAAGTGGGGCGACGCCAAGCAGCCGCTGAACACGGCCACGGTCCGGGATCTGATCGCGGTGACGCCGGCGGCCGAGCGGGCGCTGTGGCACTTCGTGTGCTCGGTGGACTGGGTCACCACGGTCCGTTCGGGCGGGCGTGCCCCCGACGACCTGCTGCCGGATCTGCTGCCCGACCCGAGGGCGGCCCGGGTGGTCACGCAGGCGGACTTCCTGTGGGTGCGCGTGCTGGACGTCGTACGGGCGCTGGAGGCGCGGACGTATGCGGTGCCGGCGTCGCTGGTGCTGGAGGTCGTCGACGCCTCGGGCATCGCGGGCGGCCGTTTCGGCCTGACGGTGTCGCCGGACGGGGCGGCCTGCGCCCCGTCCTCGTCCGCGCCCGATCTGACGCTGGACGTGCGTGAGCTGGGTGCGCTGTACCTGGGAGACGCCTCGGTGCTGCGGCTGGCGGCGCTGGGCCGCGTGGAGGAGCACAGCCCGGGAGCGGCGGCGCTGGCCGACAGGGTGTTCCGCACGGCGCGCCGCGCCTGGTGCCCGGACGTCTTCTGAGGGGGCTGTCAGGCGCCGGGGGCCATGGCGGGCGCCACCAGCAGGAGGCCGCCGACACCGGCGCAGGTGGCGTTCTCCGCCTTTACACCGACGGCCAGCAGGGCGCATCCGAGCGCGGCCGTGAGGCCGAAGCGCCACTGCACGTACTGCTCGATGACAAGAGTGATCAGGGGCACGGCGATCCCTCCTCGGTTAGGAGTGGAGCGGCTCAGGGGGTGCGGACGAGTCCGCGCGCGGCACCCGTACGACTCTGGACGGGCGAGCAGATGGCGCTTGAGCGAGCGTGAGCGCGTGTTGATACATCACGCCCTGGTTGGCCAACTTGTCCGCCAACTCACTGAAGTTGTCCCCACTTGGCCGGTAGCAATAAACAGGATCCCGGTAACTCCCCATACCTGACTGGAAGTTGTAACGTTCTGTTGTGACCCTTGAGCACCACGCAGTGAACGGCGCCGGAACGCCCTCACCGGATCAGGTGGCGGACGCCCTGGCCGAGCGCATCCGATCGGGCCGGCTGAAAGAGGGCGAGCGGATTCCGACCCAGGGGCAACTGGTCGAGGAATTCAAGGTGGAGCGGCGCACGGTTCGACAGGCACAGGCCTTGCTGCGTCAAGCCGGTCTGATCGCCGGTGGCGGCAAAGGAGCTCCGGCCCGCGTTGCGTCACCGCATGCCCAGGGAGTGGTGCCGGAGGAACCGCAGGAGACGGTCGCGGTCCTCGGTCCGCGCGTCATCGAGGCGTTCGAGGTGCAGGACGTGCGCATCGACGCGATCTGCCTGACCACCGAGACACTGAACCAGGCGCTCGCCGAGCCGCTGCGGCGGGTGCAGGCACGGCAGATCACACCGCAGAGCATCCGGATCAGGGTGCTGGTTCCCGCGCGTTCCCTGCGCCTGGCGTTTCCGCGGCCGGCCGAGGACTCGGTCACCGAGGACGCGGTTCACGAGCACTGGCTCACGCTGCGGAACAGGTACGGCAGTGAGCTGCTGAAGAGGGCCCGGGAGATCACGTCCCGCGGCATCGATGTCGACGTGACGCTCAGGACCCTGCCGGTGACGCCGATCGCCAAGCTCTACCTGCTGAACGGCTCAGAGGCGCTCTTCGCGTTCTACAACGTCACCAGGCGCGAGGAACAGATCGCGGGAACGCCGTCCGCGATCTACGACACGCTCGGCGCGGAATCGATGCTCTTTCCTTTCGAGCTGCACGCCGGACGCCGGGACGAGGCGTTCGTCCAGCAGTCGCAGGCGTGGTTCGACAGCCTGTGGGGCACGCTGGCCGAGGACAACATCGAGTTGAGCAGCTGACCGGCCGCCTCCCGTGTGAATCGCCGCCGCCGTCAACTACGCCTACAGCATGCATAGTTGTGGGCAGTATGGGGGGTGACGGCACCGGCAGTCCGACGACGCTGCCCCGACGGACGGAGCGATGTGACCGACTCGCACCCGACCGCTGTGTTCGCCCTTCTCGCCACTGCGAAGTGCGTCCTGTTCGACTTCGACGGTCCGATCTGCCATCTCTTCAGCGGGCATCCGTCCCAGCAGGTGGCGGCCGAGCTCCGGGACTGGATCGTGCGGAACGTTCCGGGCGATGTGCCGGTGGGCGCCGACCGCAGGCACGATCCGCTCGCCCTGCTCAGGGCCACGGCGACCCGGTACCCGGGCAGCGACCTGGTGACGGCGATGGAGCGACAGCTGACCGAGCACGAGCTCCGGGCCGTCGTGGCGGCCGAGCCGGCCGAAGGCGCCGGAGACCTGATACGCCGGCTCGACGGCGCGGGCTTCCGCCTCGCCGTCACGACGAACAACTCGGCGAGCGCGGTGCGAAGCTATCTCGACCGCGAGGGGCTGACCGTCCACTTCGGACCTCACATCCACGGCCGAATGCCTGATCCGCACCTGATGAAGCCGCATCCGAACTGCCTCAGTCAGGCTCTGGAGACGACCGGCTCGACCGCCGCCGAGTCCCTGATGATCGGGGACTCGGCGGCCGACTATGAGGCGGCCGCACATCTCGGTGTCCCGTTTCTGGGGTATGCGCGTAACGAGAGGAAGCGATCCGAGCTCAAGGAAGCCGGAGCCACGGAGATCGTCTCCAGCATGGCGGCTCTGCTGCCGGTCCTGGGCGCGCTGGAGACCGGCCGCCCAGCAGGAGGTGACAAGTGTGCCGGTTCTTCCGAAAGTTGGTCGACTTCTCCGACCAACTGACATGAGTTGTACGCCGTTGTATTTTCGCTGAAGGGCCGTCGGTCGAGCGGAGTGCCGGGCCGGGACAGCTCTGCGCTCCCGGCGTGCCGAACAGGAGCGATGACTCCGGTCTGATGATGTCGGCAGCAGCTCCCCACGGAAGACAGAACGGGAGGGTAGTTTTCCTCGAATCAGCACCTGATCCGGAGCACCAAGGGCACCAGTGATGACAGTCGGCGCGGAAACGGACTCCGAGGCTCGTCGGCGGGCCGTGATGTGGAGCGATGGCGGTGACCGCGTGATCGTGGGACCGCTCAAGGGCTACCACCACGAGACGTATGCCTTTCCCCTGCCGTCGGAAAGCCCGCTGCGCCCCCGCTACAAGTGGGGCAAACTTCGCTCACCGCGCAGTGGCGTGCTCTGGTACGACCGCAGGTGCTTCGCGTCCGAGGACCGGCTTCTGCTGATGCTCGAAGGGCGTGTCGACCGGGTTCCGGAGTCCGTCGAGGTCGCGCCAGGCGTCTTTCTCCAGGGATTCGTGGAGGGGCGACCGCCCGGGGGCGGGCCGCTGACGGGGCGCCCGCTGTCCGGCCACCACGAGGGCCAGCTCGCACGGCTCTTTCAGCAGGTGGTCGCGATCAAGACCGATGAGTTCGACGACCTGCCCCGAACCTGCTTGCCGGATGGCCACCCTGTGCTCGACGACGATTCGACGGTGTTCCTCAACCGGTTGACGGATTTCACCGCCACCCAGGTGTACGACCGGCACGCCGAGGAATACGGCGAGCTGTTCGAGAGGCTCGGCGTGCGCAGAAGGGCACTGGAGGCTCTGGCGATGCCCGCAGGGCGGTTGGCGAACCGCCCCTTCACGCTCGTGCACGGGGACCTGCACCGCCACAATTTCATCGTCGACCACGCGGGCGATCTGTGGACCATCGACTGGGAGCTGGCCATGATCGGCGATCCCCTTTACGAGCTGGCCACCCACCTCCATCTCATGCGCTACTCGCCTCGTGACGCGCAACGCGTCGGCACGATGTGGGCCGGCGCGGTGGAAGAAGTCCGCCCAGGCGCCTCCCGGGAATGGCAGCGGGATCTTCCGTATCTGCTCGCCTACAAGCGGGTCCAGTC
Organism: Streptomyces sp. NPDC002867; assembly: GCF_053591895.1. NCBI lineage: Bacteria > Bacillati > Actinomycetota > Actinomycetes > Kitasatosporales > Streptomycetaceae > Streptomyces > Streptomyces sp. NPDC002867. The sequence goes on from NZ_JBSFUR010000007.1 coordinate 26,830, forward strand.
CGTTGTCACCGATGTCGTCCGCGCGGCCGTGGGGCTGGGCCCGCGCAACGATCCCCACCGCGTCGCCCTCCCGGTCGCGGCCTGGAAGGTCCGGCGTGTGCTGGAGGCGGCCAAGGGACCGCTGGGCCTGACGCAGGTGCCGACGGTGCCGCAGGTGATGTCCGCCTATGCGGGCTGGCTCAAGCGGTCGGGACCCGCCGCCGCGCCGTGACCGTGCGGCGGTTCGCGGCCTGATCCTCCCCGTCCCGTGCGGTGGCCCGTGCGGCCCTGGCGGGTGGTGTACTGGACAGGGCCCGCGGCGCCGGCCGGTGCCGTGCGGGGTGTGGAGGAGAGGCGGCGGCATGAGCGGCGGGACGGGACTCCGCGAGCGCAAGAAGCGGCAGACGTACCGGGCGATCTCCGAGGCCGCCATCGCCCTCTTCCTGGAGAAGGGCTTCGACGCGGTGTCCGTGGCCGAGGTCGCCGCCGCCGACGTGTCCAAGCCGACGCTGTTCCGGTACTTCCCCGCGAAGGAGGACCTCGCGCTGCACCGGTTCGCCGACCACGAGGACGAGGCCGCCCGGGTCGTCACGGCCGCCCGCGCGGAAGGAGTCCCGCCGCTCGACGCGCTGCACCGCCACTTCCTCGACGGCCTGGAGCGGCGGACCCGGTCACGGGGCTGAGCGACGAGGCCGGCGTGCTCGCGTTCCATCGGCTGCTGTACGGGACACCGAGCCTGGTGGCCCGGCTGTACGCGTACCAGGGCAGGTCGGAGCAGGCGCTCGCGGAGGCGCTGGGCGCCGTGGGAAAGCCGGGCACGGCCGGTCTGGCAGCGCGGCTCGCGGCCGGGCACGGTGCTCACGCGGGCGGTCTCCCGGCTCGACGTCCTGCACACCCGTCCGTTGCCGCCGGCGATGGCGGGCGGCGCATGATCGTCCGGGCCCACGGGCGCAGGCGGCGCACCCGGTCGTGCTGGCTAGGCTGACCCGCATGAACTCCCTTCAGGCGAACGGTATTTCGATCGGCTACGACGACCGTGGCCCGGCGGACGGCCTGCCCGTCGTGCTCGTCCACGGGCACCCGTTCAACCGCAGCATGTGGGACCCCCAGGCCGACGCGCTCACCCGCGCGGGCCACCGCGTCATCACCGCGGATCTGCGCGGCTACGGCACGAGCGAGGTCGTCCCCGGCACGGTGCCGCTCTCCGTCTTCGCGCGGGACACCGCCGCCGTGATGGACCGGCTCGGCGTCCGACGGGCCGTGATCGGCGGCCTGTCGATGGGCGGGCAGATCACGATGGAGTTCCACCGGCTGTTCCCCGAGCGGGTGCGCGCCCTGATCCTCGCCGACACCTCGCCGGCCGCCGAGACACAGGAGGGCAAGGCGTTCCGCAACGCGATGGCCGACCGGCTGCTGGCCGAGGGGCTCGACGGATACGCCGACGAGGTGATCGACAAGATGGTCGCCCCGTACAACGTCACCGGTATACCCGAAGTCGCCCGGCACGTCCTCGCCATGATGCGCGCGACCTCCCCGCAGGGAGCCGCGGCCGCCCTGCGGGGCCGGGCCCAACGCCCCGACTACCGCGCCTCGCTGGCCGCGGCCCAGGTGCCCGCGCTGGTCGTGGTCGGCGCGGACGACACGTACACGCCGGTCGCCGAGGCGCGTGCCCTGCACGCCCTGCTGCCCGACGCGACGCTGGCGATCGTCGAAGGTGCCGCCCACATGCCCAACCTGGAACGTCCGGCGGATTTCAACGCGGCGGTGCTGGAGTTCCTGGGGCGCGTCGCACGGTAGGGGTGTGCCGATGGCCCGGACGGCTGCCAGGCCGGGCCGGCGACCTGGCGAGTGGTGGCGCCCGGGGCGCGCGTCGGCCCTGAAGGGAATGTCAGCTCTCGGCGGCCAGGCGCAGCGCGATCCACGGCACGGTGTCGCCGGGCAGCAGGTACCGCTCGACCTCGACGAATCCGTGCCGGAGCGCGAACCTCAGACCGTCGGGGTTGGATTCCAGGACGACCGTCTCGATTCCCTCGCCGCCGAGCTCGCGCGCCCGCGCCAGACCGTGTGCGTAGAGCTCCGTGCCGAAGCCCTGCCCACGGTGGGCGGCGAGCACTCGCGCGATCACGGTGACCACCGGTTCCTCGCTCGTGGGCGGGCGCACCGTCGAGCAGCCCACGAGCTCGTCGCCGAGGTACGCCACCTCGAGGTGGTAGCGCCCGGAACGCTCGCGGACCTCGTCGAGCGACAGGGTGTCGGTCGGGATGATCACGTTGTGGACGTACTGCCAGTCCCTGAGCACGGCGTCGTCGCCGTGGGCCTTTTCGATGCGGAGATCGGTCATCGCAGCAGACAACCGGGTGCATGACGGAGCGTCAACCGGGTACGCGCCCCGGGGCCGGTGCCGCACCCCTTGCCAAGGCCCCGCCCCGCATGGAGCACTCCCTCACCCCACTGGACGCGACCTCGTGGAGCACCTCGTTCCGCTCACCGGGCGGATCGCCGGCCGTGCCGACGCCGTCGTGGACGGCTCCGCCGCTCCAGGCGTCACGGCTCGGCCCCGACCCGGCACCAGGGTGGCATGGAACACTCTTGCAAGCAGATGCTTGCAATTGTTAGCGCTCATCGGGCACTATCGAAGCATGGCATCGCTCAACGTCGGCAACCTCGGTGACTACCTCCGCGAGCAGCGGCGCAGCGCGCAGCTCTCGCTGCGGCAGCTCGCCGACGCCGCCGGGGTGTCCAATCCGTATCTGAGTCAGATCGAGCGCGGACTGCGCAAGCCGAGCGCGGAAGTGCTCCAGCAGGTCGCCAAGGCCCTGCGGATCTCCGCCGAGACCCTCTACGTCCGGGCGGGGATCCTCGACGAGCAGGAGCGGGACGAGCTGGAGACGCGTGCCGTCATACTGGCCGACCCCTCGATCAACGAGCGGCAGAAGCAGGTGCTGCTGCAGATCTACGAGTCCTTCCGCAAGGAGAACGGGCTCGACAGCGCGAGCGGACCCGCGAGCGCCCCCGAGGACACCACCGCTGACGGCCCCCGCACGGCCGGCGCGGGCGATGCCGATCCGAAGAACGACTGAGACGTACCGATCTGCCTTCCGGGAGGACGACAGTCATGGCCATCACCGATGACCTGCGCAAGACCTTCAGCGACCCGACTCCCCTCTACTTCGCCGCCGGCACCGCCGACCTCGCCGTGCAGCAGGCGAAGAAGGTGCCCGCGCTGCTCGAGCAGCTCGCGGCCGAGGCGCCGAGCCGCTTCGAGGCCGTGCGCAACACCGACCCCAAGGCCGTGCAGGAGAAGGTGACCGCGCAGGCCAAGGAGGCGCAGGCCACCGTGCAGGCCAAGGTCACCGAGGTGCTCGGCAACATCGACACCGACCTGAAGAAGCTCGGCGAGAGCGCCCAGGACCTCGCGCTGCGCAGTGTCGGCGTCGCCGCCGAGTACGCCGTCAAGGCGCGTGAGGCGTACGAGAAGGTCGCCGAGCACGGCGAGCAGACCGTGAGGGCCTGGCGCGGCGAGGCCGCCGAGGAGCTCACCGAGATCGCCGTGGCCGTCGAGCCGGATTCCGCGAAGCCCGCCGGGTCGGCGCAGGACGCGAAGCCCGCGGAGGCCAAGGCCGAGAGCAAGAAGCCGGCCCCGCCACGCAAGCCGGCCCCCCGCAAGCCCGTGGCGAAGAAGGCGACGCCTTCGGCCGAGTGACGCCAGGAGCGCGGGCACCGCGGCGACGCGGTGCCCCGCCCCCGGCAGGCTCATCGCCTCGGAGGCGTTCCCGGAGGTACCTTGGCGCGAGGCGCCACAAACCACTGACTAGGCGGTGTTCGGGATGCTGGCTGACAACTTCGACTTCGGGCTCTGGATGATCACCAGGCTCGTCTTCCTCGTGACGTCCGTGACCGCCCTGGTCATGGCCGCTGTGGCCCGTGAGGACGCCTACCGGGCGGCGGACAAGAAGACGAAGTCCTTCTGGCTGATCATCCTCGGTGTCGCCGTCGCCGTGAACCTCTTCATCCCGATGCTGTTCCTGTCGATCGCCGGACTGATCGCGGCAATCGTCTTCTTCGTGGACGTGCGCCCGGCGCTGGCGCAGGTGTCCGGCGGCGGCCGCCGCCGGGGCGGATCCAGCAGCGACGGTCCGTACGGCCCGTACAACGGCGGCCGCTAGCGGGCCCGCCCCCGCTGGGCGCAGCGCGCCCCGGCCGGCGTTTCTCCTTGCTCGGACGCCCTGGTCCGCGGTGGACCGGGGCCGTCCGTGCTGCGCACGGACGGCCGCTCGTCCGACTTCGTGGACCGGTGCCTCATGCGCACCGTGCGCGTGTGCCGTGGTCCGCATTGCCTCGACCGGGGCGACAGTCCGCCCGCGGGTCAGTGAACCCCGCGCACCGAAACCGACCCTCCAGCGCCCCGCGCGGGCGGATCGGCACCGCGCGCCCCGCGGCAAGCCGCCGCCTCTCGCCTGGGAGCCGCGATCCTGCCCGATGCGGAGCGGGTCAGCAGGCTGCCCGCAGGACCGGGCCGGGGCAGGCCCGTCCCGGGGTCGGCCGCTGCCGAGGAGCGGTCTCGCGTCTCGCGACAACGCTGTCGGCTCTCGCCCGAGGGCTGCGTCGCCCGCCCGCCCACGCCCCCGCTGGCCGAGGAGCGCGCGCCTGTCGTGTCAGGCCCGGGAGCCGCGGCTCAGGAGCAGGACCGCGACGTCGTCCGTCAGGTCGCCGCCGTTCAGCTCACGCACCTCGCCGACCGCCGCCTCCAGCAGAGACTCGCCGTGCAGCCCCGCCGCCAGCTGGCGGTTGATCATCGCGACCATGCCGTCCTGGCCCAGGCGCTGTTTCGTGTCCGGGCCCTGGCGGCCCTCGATCAGGCCGTCCGTGTACATCATCAGGCTCCACGAGCCGCCGAGCTCCACCTGGCGGCGCGGCCAGCGGGCGCGCGGCAGCAGGCCCAGCGCCGGGCCGCCGTCGTCGTACGGCAGCAGCTGCGCGGCCCGCCCGTGCCGGGCGATCAGCGGGCTCGGGTGGCCGGCCAGGCACAGCCCGGCCCGCCGGCCGTCCGGCGCGATGTCCATCGTGCAGAGCGTCGCAAAGATCTCGTCGCTCTCCCGCTCGTGCTCCAGCACCTGCTGGAGCGTGGACAGCAGCTCGTCCCCGCACAGCCCGGCGAAGGTCAGCGCCCGCCAGGCGATGCGCAGCTCCACACCGAGCGCCGCCTCATCCGGACCGTGGCCGCAGACGTCGCCGATCATCGCGTGGACGGTGCCGTCGGGCGTGCGGACCGTGTCGTAGAAGTCGCCGCCGAGCAGGGCGCGTGAGCGCCCGGGGCGGTAGCGCGCGGCGAAACGCAGGTCCGAGCCCTCCAACAGGGGAGTGGGCAGCAGACCGCGCTCCAGACGGGCGTTCTCCTGCGCGCGCATGCGGGACTCGGCGAGCTTCACCTGGGCGGTGTCGGCGCGCTTGCGCTCCACCGCGTAGCGCACGGCGCGGCTCAGCAGCCGTCCGTCGAGCTCCTCGCGGACGAGGTGGTCCTGGGCGCCGACCCGTACCGCCTCGGCGGCCAGCCGGCTGTCGCCGGACGCGGTCAGCGCCAGCACCGCGTGGCGCGGCGCCAGGCGCAGGACGTGCTTGAGGGCGCCCAGCTCGTCGCCCGTGGTGCGACCGGGCAGGGCGAGGTCGACGAGTACGCAGTGCACGTCGTCGGTGAGCAGTCGCTCGGCCTCGGTGAGATTCCGGGCCGTCCGGATACGCACGCGGGTACCGGCCGCGTCGAGCAGCTCCGGGACGCTGATGGTGCCCGCCGGGTCGTCCTCGATGATCAGGAGCGTGAGGTCGCCGCCGCTGGTCGTCCCGCCGGGGGCGGTCTCCACGACGGGGACGTTCCTCTGTCGCGGTACGGGTACGGGCATCGGTTCTGTTTCCTTCCCTCCCCCCGAGGGCGGCAGGGCGACGAACGACGTCCCGCCAGACGGGGACCATAGCGGTAGGCGGTGGCCGAACGGAATGCCGATCAACGAAGAGCCACTGGCATATGCCGCGCATGGGGAGGTAGTTACCGGGCGCGCCATGACGAACATCACGCCGCCCTCACCCCGGCTGCCCCTTTCGCCCCATGTGCCGGGTGGCGCACGTCACTTGCGCCACGGAGCCGGTGTCCGGCCGGCGCCGGGGCGCGTGCGGGCATGGGACGCACATCACGCGCCGGCCCCGGAGGGCGACCCGCGTCACCTGTCGGGGCGCACGACTCCGAGGATGCTCATCGACCCGGCGCCGGCGACGGTGACGTTCCTTCCCGGGCGGGGGGCGTGGATGATCGCGCCGTCGCCGACGTACATCCCGACGTGGCTCGCGTCGGCGTGGTAGATGATCAGGTCGCCGGGGCGCATGTCCTGGACGGCGATCCGGGGCAGCAGCCGCCACTGCTCCTGCGAGGTGCGCGGAATGCCGCGCCCGGCGGCCGCCCAGGCCTGTGAGGTCAGCCCCGAGCAGTCGTACGACCCCGGGCCCTCGGCTCCCCACACGTACGGCTTGCCGAGCTGCGCGGTGGCGAACTCGACGGCCTTCCTGCCCTGTTCGCTCGCGCGGCCGTCGATCTCGTCGAGTATGCCCGAGTCGAGCCACTGGCTCTGGGCCTTGTACTGCGCCTGCTGCTCCAGCTGGAGGAGGTGCCGGAGCTCCTCCTTCTCCAGCTTGTCCTCGAGCTTCTTGGCTGCGGCGATCTTGGCCTTGATCTGCTTCTTGGCCTTCTCCTGCTTGAGCCTGTTGGCCTCCAGCCGCTCCCAGTGGGCGCTGGCGTCCTTGCTGTACGCAGCCAAATCGGCCTGGGTCTGCGTCAGTTCGGCGATGAGGTCCTTCGTGGCCTTCTGGCCCTGCTGGATGCGGCCGACGCCGTCCAGGAACAGCTGCGGGTCGTCGACGAGTGCCAGCTGCGCCTCGGGCGGCAGGCCGCCTGCGCGGTACTGCGCGCGGGCGGCGGCGCCTGCGCGGTTCTTCAGGTCCTGGATGCGGGCCTGACCCTTGGCCATCTCCTGGGCCAGCTTCACGATTTCATCCGACTGCTTCTCGGTCCGCTCCTTGGCCAGGTTGTACGCGTCGGTGGCGGACGCGGCCTGGCGGTAGAGCGCGTCGATCTGCAGGCGCACCGCTTCGAGCGAGGCGCTCGGCGGGGGAGGTGCCATCGGTCCGGGCACGGTGACCGAGGCAGGCGGCTGCGGCTCCGGTGCCGCGAGCGCTTGGCCGGGGACCGCGAGCACGGTCAGTGCGCAGACCAGGCTGATCGCTGCGGCAGTGGCACAGCGGCGTCGGTTCACGACTCCCCCTCCGGGCGGGCGCCGGTCAATCGCATGTGATTGACCGTCAGTAACTTGGGTTCAACGTCGTGATGGTGTCATGGCGACCGCCAAAACGACAGGCGCGACCGGCACTTCGTTCCCCGCAGATTTCCCCACCCCGGCGATGTCTGCCGCTCGTCCCCACCGTCACTACGAGCGGGCCCGTCCCGGTGTTCCCCCGGCCGGATCCGTTCATCCGTCATGGTGTCCCGTTCACCACAAACCAGGAGGTGTTCACCCGTATTGCTGGTTTGCCCCGGTCCGTGGCGGGGAGCGGTGCGTCGGCGGGGACCGGCGCCTCCCGTGCCTCAGCCGGGGGCGGGCGCCAGCGCTTCCCATGCGACGGTGACCTCGCCCTGCCGCCACCGCCGCCGGTCGTCCCTCAAGGGCCACTCGCCCGCCAGGTCGCGCACCGCCCGGATCCAGCGCTGGCGCGCCCCCAGCGAGGCGTACGGCGCGGCCGCCGCCCAGGCGCGGTCGAAGTCCCGCAGGAACGCGTGCACCGGCTCGCCCGGCACATTGCGGTGGATGAGCGCCTTCGGCAGCCGCTCGGCCAGGTCGGAGGGGCGCTCCAGGGAGCCGAGCCGGGTCGCGAACGTGACCGTCCGCGGCCCCTCGGGTCCGAGCGCCACCCAGACGTGCCGCCGCCCGATCTCGTCGCACGTGCCCTCGACGAGCAGCCCGCCGGGCGCCAGTCGCCCGCAGAGCCGCGACCAGACCGCCGCGACCTGGTCCTCGTCGTACTGGCGCAGCACATTGGCCGCCCTGATCAGCGCCGGCCGGTCCTGTGTCGGCACCTCGAAGCCGCCGTGCCGGAAGGTGAGCCCGGCGCGTTGGTACGGCTTCGCGGCGGCGACGCGGGCCGGGTCGATCTCGACGCCGACGACCTCGCACCGCGGTTCGGCGGTGCGCAGCCGCTGGAGCAGCTCCACGGCGGTCCAGGGGGCCGCCCCGTACCCGAGGTCGACGGCGAGGGGGGCCGCGGCGCTGCGGCGCAGGGCGGGGCCGTGTGTCGCGGCGATCCAGCGGTCCATGCGGCGCAGCCGGTTCGGGTTGGTCGTCCCGCGGGTCGCGGTCCCGACGGGGCGATTCATGTCACCGAGGGTAAGCGTTCGCGCCGCGGGCCCCGGAGCCCGGCCGCGCGGCCCGGTACGCATCGCCCTCCGGGGGCGGGGCCGTCCGCCCGGTCCGGGAGGTGCCCCCGCCCTCAGTAACACTCGGCCGCCCCCGCAGGCCCCCGGACGGGCCCCGCCCCGACCGGTGGGCCCGCCGTTCCGGGCCGCGTGGACGGCAATGATTTGGCAAAGTGGGAGCAGTCGGGAAATGGAAGTGTCCGCTCCGCTGTTGTGCAGGCGTGCGGGACCCCAGCCCCGCAGTTTGTCGTGCCCGCAGCGAGAGGACCGCCGACGTGAGCCAGTACGTCTCCCGCCTCGGCAGCAGCCGGATGGCGCCCCGTCTCCGGTTCCCCGGCGGCCCCCGCAAGCCGCGCAGGGTCGCGATGCTCAGCGTCCACACCTCGCCGCTGCACCAGCCGGGCACGGGCGACGCGGGCGGCATGAACGTCTACATCGTCGAGCTCGCCAAGCGGCTCGCGGCCATCAACATCGAGGTCGAGATCTTCACGCGGGCCACCACCGGCGGTCTGCAGCCGGTCGTCGAGCTCGCGCCCGGTGTCCTCGTGCGGCACGTCGACGCGGGGCCCTACGAGGGTCTGGCCAAGGAGGACCTGCCGCCCCAGCTGTGCGCGTTCACGCACGGTGTCATGCAGGCGTGGGCGGGCCACCGCCCGGGGCACTACGACCTCGTCCACTCGCACTACTGGCTCTCCGGCCACGTCGGCTGGCTCGCCGCCGAACGCTGGGGCGTCCCCCTCGTCCACGCCATGCACACCATGGCCAAGGTCAAGAACGCCGCGCTCGCCGAGGGCGACACACCCGAACCCGCCTCCCGCGTCATCGGCGAGACCCAGATAGTGGGCGCCGCGGACCGGCTGATAGCCAACACGGCGGAGGAGGCCGACGAGCTCGTCCGCTTCTACGACGCCGATCCGGCGAAGGTCGCCGTCGTCCACCCGGGCGTCAACCTCGACGTCTTCCGTCCGGACGACGGGCGGGCCGCGGCACGGGCGAGGCTCGGGCTGCCGCAGGACGCGTTCATCCCGCTGTTCGCGGGCCGCATCCAGCCGCTCAAGGCCCCCGACGTCCTGCTGCGCGCCGTCGCGCTGCTGCTGGAGCGCGACCCGGCCCTGCGTCACCGCATCCATGTGCCCGTCGTCGGCGGCCCCAGCGGCAGCGGACTGGCCAAGCCCGAGGGTCTGCAGAAGCTCGCCGCCCGGCTCGGCATCGCGGACGTCGTCCACTTCCGGCCCCCGGTCGGGCAGGTGCGGCTCGCGGACTGGTTCCGGGCCGCGTCCGTCCTGGTCATGCCCTCGTACAGCGAGTCCTTCGGGCTGGTGGCGATCGAGGCCCAGGCGGCCGGCACCCCGGTCGTGGCCGCCGCGGTCGGCGGGCTGCCGGTGGCGGTGCGCGACGAGGAGACGGGCTTCCTGGTCCCCGGTCACGCCCCCGCCCACTACGCGGACGTCCTGGCGAGCTTCTTGCGCGACCCGTCGCTGACCGACCGCATGGGCGCGGCCGCCGCCCGGCACGCGCAGTCCTTCGGCTGGGGCACGGCGGCGTCGGCGACGGCGGACGTGTACACGGCGGCGATGTACGAGCACCGCCACCGCACGCGGGCCCATCACCACTGACGTACGCTCCCTGCATGGCTGACGCAGAGCGCGCGATGCAGGTCATCGAGCAGACCCTGAAGGACGCGGAACTCGAGTGGGAGAGCCCGGACGCGGGCTCGTACATCGTCAAACTCCCCGGTACCCGCAAGCTGTCGACGACCTGCTCCCTCCTGGTCGGCAGGCACTCGCTCTCCGTCAACGCCTTCGTCATCCGCCACCCCGACGAGAACGACGCGGCCGTCCACCGCTGGCTGTTGGAGCGCAACCTCAAGCTGTACGGGGTCAGTTACGCCGTCGACCGGCTCGGCGACATCTATCTCGTCGGCAAACTGCCGCTGGCCGTGGTCACTCCCGAGGAGCTGGACCGGCTGCTCGGGTCGATCCTGGAGGCGGCGGACGGCTCCTTCAACACGCTCCTCGAACTGGGCTTCGCGAGCGCGATCCGCCGTGAGTACGCGTGGCGGGTGTCGCGCGGCGAATCGACGCGCAACCTGGACGCGTTCACGAACCTGACCCAGCGGCCCGCCGACTGATCCCGCCGACACCTCCCCGCTTCTGCTGCCCCCCTTCATTCCCGGTGCACGCTTCTATCCTGTGCACCGGGATGCCGTGGCATGCTCACCGCCGACGCGGACATGAACGACGTTCATATACGGGGAAGGTGGGCTCATGGGGACCGACCGGCACTCCCTTGGCAGACGCACCCTGCTGGGCGGCGCGACAGCCGTGGCCGCGGCCTGGGCCGCGGGCGGCGGCACCGCGCCCTCGGCGGCCGCCGCCGCACAGGCCACGTCCCCCCTCTGGCACGAGTACCGGCGCACGCCGTACACCCACCCGCAGATCCCAGGACAGCGCGTCGGCGCCGAGCGCCTCCCGCGGCTCCCGGTGAAGGCCGACGTCCTCGCGTACGGCGCGAGGAACGACGGCTCCGCGGACGCCGCTCCCGCCATCAACCGCGCCACCGCCGAGGTGGGCGAACGCGGCGGCGGCACGGTCGTCGTCCCGCCCGGCACCTACCGCGTCGACGACGTCATCCGCATCGGCCACAGCAACGTCGTCCTGCGCGGCGCCGGCAGCGGCCGCACCAAGCTCCTCGCCACCAGGAACCTCACCGAACTCGTCGGCCCTTACGGCTCCCGCTACGGTGGCGACAAGTCCTCCTGGTCGTGGGCCGGCGGCCTCATCTGGCTGTGCCCGAAGGACCGTTGGGACTCCCTCACCGAGGCCATCAGGACAAGGGCGTGGCCCTTCGAGGGATGGACCGGCAACAGGCGCGACGAATGGACCACCCTCACCACCGTCGCCCCCGCCCGCCGCGGCGACCGGTCCGTCACGGTCCACGACGCCTCGAAGCTGCGCCGCGGACAGCTCGTCCTGCTGCGTCTGGCCGACGACGCCGACCACACGCTGCTGGAGCACATGGCGGGCGACGTCGAGGGCGCGGCGTCCTATGTCTGGGACGACGAGACCAAGTTGACGTACGTACGTCCCCTACGAGTGGCCCGTGCGCATCACGGCCGTCGCACGCGACCGGGTGACCCTCGAACGCCCGCTGCCGCTGGACCTGCGCCCCGCGTGGGACCCCTGCCTGACCACTCTCGTCACCCCGCTCACCGGCTCCGGAATCGAGGGACTGACGCTGGAGGCCGTCCTGACCCCGCAGGCCCCGCACCTTCTCGACAAGGGCTACAACGGCGTCACTTTCCAGTGCGCGTACGACTGCTGGGCCGACGACATCACCGTCCGCCACGTCGACAACGGCTTCGGTCTCGTCGCCGCCTCCGCCTGCACCCTGCGGCGCACCCGGGTCGAGGGCCGCGGCAGCCACCACACCTACTTCTGCCGCGAGGGCTCGCACGACAACCTGATCGAGGACTTCACCGTCGCGCAGCGCACGGTCGCCGCGCCCGCCGGGACCCATCTGCACGGGACCAACGTGGAGGGTCTGTCGAGCCACAACGTCTGGTCGCGGGGCGTGATGGAGATGGGCACCTTCGACACCCACCGCGGGATGCCGTTCGCCAATGTCCGCACCGAGATCACGGTGGACAACACCGGCAGGCGCGGCGGCGACGCCGGCGCGGGACCGCTGTACGGGGCGCGCTTCACGCACTGGAACGTGACCGTCACCAACGAGCGCGCCGGACTGGTCGGGATCGACGGGGTCGCCCCGTACAGCGCGACCGTCGCGATCAGCACGGTGCGCGAGTTCGACCAGATCGACGTGCCGGACGTCGCGGGGGACCTCCGCACCCGGCTCGAGGCGTACGGCTCTCCGGGCGGCGTGCGCCCGGCGAACCTCTACGAGGCCCAGCGCGAACTGCGCTGGTGACGACCCGTCTCTCCGGCCGGTGCACCGCCCGCGCGCGGGACGCGCCGACCGGAGAGGCAGCGCCTACCTGCCCACCCTGTCCGCCTTCTTCGCCCTCGGCGGGCGGCAGTCCGACATCGTCGGCCCTCGCCTTCCTGTGTTCGCTGCGGCATCCGGGGCACGCGGGTGACGGGCCGGTCGGCGCAGGAGGGACCGCCGCGCGGCTGAGGGCCGGGCGAGACCTCAGGCCTCGACGGGCTCGGCCTTCTCGGAGGCGGTCTCCGCAGCCTCGGGCCGGGCGTTCTCGGCCAGCGCCCGGCGCAGCAGGAGCATGTACCCGGCAGCCGCGACGCAGCCCACGGCCGCACAGCCGATCCACAGGACGTCCGGCCCGGGCCCGTCGACCACCCAGCCGGCCAGGATCGGCGCGACGAATCCGGCGACCGCCCAGGACATGCCCATCACACCCTGGTAGCGGCCGCGGGCGTGCTCGGGGGCCAGGCGGGCCGTGGCGGCCGCGTTGGTCGGCACGTGCACCATTTCGCCGACGGTCCACACCACCACGGTGGCCGCGAACAGCAGAGGCGTGCCGGCCAGTGCCGTGACTCCCGTACCGGCGGCGAAGAGCAGCGAGGAGACGGTGAGCAGCGCGGCCGGCGAACGCTTCTCGGTGATCCTGTTGACCAGCAGCTGGAACGCGACGATCACCACCCCGTTGACCGCGATGACCATGCCGTACGCGTCGGCCGACAGGCCCTCGCCCGCCATGGTCAGCGGCAGACCCACCCAGGGGGCGGTGAAGATCAGGCAGACGAGCAGGTTGAGCAGGACCAGCGTCCTGAAGGGCGCGTCCTTCAGCACGTCGAACACGGTCAGCCGCTCGTCCTCCGGGGCGCCCTCGACGGCGTCGGACCGCTTCTCGGGGCGCGTCTCCGGCAGCCGCAGGAAGACGATCAGCGCGCACAGGGCGGTGGCGAGGGCGTCGACCACGAACAGGGTCCGGTAGCCGAGGAAGATCGCGGCGCCGCCCCCGAGGGCGGCGATGGCGAAGCCGAGGTTGAGCGCCCAGTAGTTCAGCGCGTAGGCCCGGCGCAGCCCGGACTCGGGCACGAGGTCGGCGATGGTGGCGCTGATCGCGGGCCGTACGGCCTGCATCGCCACGCCCATCAGCAGCACCACGACCGCGATGCCCCACGCGCTCGTCACCACGGCGAGCGCGGCGGCGCACGCGCCGCCGGCCAGATGCATCGAGATCATCGTGGGGCGCCGGCCCCACCGGTCGGTCAGCATGCCGCCCAGCGGCGACCCGGCGACGCCGCCGAGTCCGTGCAGCGCGACGACGAGGCCCGCGTACCAGGCGGAGTAGCCCAGTTCCTGGGTCAGATAGAGCGACAGGAAGGTGAGGACGAAGGCGCCGGTACGGTTCACCAGCGTCGAGGTCCACAGCCACCAGAAGCCCGCGGGCAGCCCCGAGACGGTCCCGCGCAACGCGCGTCTGAACGAGGCGACGGACATGACGGAGACCCCCGGGTGTAAGCGGCTCAAGCGGCATCCGTAACTTACTGAGCCGCGTCTCGTCGCCGCCACTCATTTGACGGCGACCGTCAATCGAGTCCGCTCCTCGGTCACCCGCGCGGGGGGCGCGGGCCGTCGATTAGGCTCGGGCCCATGGCCGACGCACCGTACAAGCTGATCCTCCTCCGCCACGGCGAGAGCGAATGGAACGCGAAGAACCTGTTCACCGGCTGGGTGGACGTCAACCTCACGGAGAAGGGCGAGAAGGAGGCAGTCCGCGGCGGTGAGCTGCTCAAGGACGCCGGCCTGCTCCCCGATGTTCTCCACACCTCGCTCCAGAAGCGGGCCATCCGCACCGCGCAGCTCGCGCTGGAGGCCGCGGACCGCCACTGGATCCCGGTCCACCGCTCCTGGCGCCTGAACGAGCGCCACTACGGCGCGCTGCAGGGCAAGGACAAGGCCCAGACGCTGGCCGAGTTCGGCGAGGAGCAGTTCATGCTCTGGCGCCGCTCGTACGACACCCCGCCGCCGGTCCTCGCCGACGACAACGAGTTCTCGCAGGCCAACGACGCCCGCTACGCGACGATCCCGAGCGAGCTGCGCCCGCGCACCGAGTGCCTCAAGGACGTCGTCGAGCGCATGCTGCCGTACTGGTACGACGGCATCGTCCCCGACCTGCTGGCCGGCCGCACGGTCCTGATCGCCGCCCACGGCAACAGCCTGCGCGCGCTGGTCAAGCACCTCGACGGCATCTCCGACGCCGACATCGCGGGCCTGAACATCCCGACGGGCATCCCGCTGGTCTACGAGCTCGACGCCGACTTCAACCCGATCACCCGGGGCGGCACCTACCTCGACCCGGACGCGGCGGCGGCGGCGATCGAGGCCGTGAAGAACCAGGGCAAGAAGAAGTAAGCACGCAGTCCGAGCCCCCGGCCCCGGCGACCTCGTCGCCGGGGCCGGGGCTTCGTGTTCCTGGTGCCCGCTGCTGCGGACGGTGGCAGTCGTGACAGCACCTCGAGACACCCAGGACCGGGCGCCCCAGCTGTCGCCGCCGCGGACGTACACCGCGGCGCCGTACGGTCGCCGCGCCGGCGCCCCGGAACGCGGAAGTCCCGCCCCCTTCTCCTGGGGCGGGACCTTCTCCGCGTGCCGCCGTCGGCTACCCGCAGCAGCCGCCGCACTGGCAGGGCGCGCCCGACTGGCAGCCGCAGCCGCAGCCCGAGCCGCACCCGCAGGCGCCGAGGACGGGCAGGAAGACGACTTCGACGGAGCTCGCTTCCTGCGGGGAGTCGGTCATGGGGGACTCGGCCATGGGTGCCTCCTCATGGGCGCGCGCTGCCGGGCGCACGCATCACCGGCATAGGGAAATGCCGCCTTCGCCCATTGCACGCCCGGCAGGCCCGGCGCATCAACGGCGCACATGCGCAACCGCCCCCAGTGCGCCGCCGGATGCCGCCACGCGCCCTCTACTACGCGCCCTCGACGGCGCTCTGCTGCTGGAGCTCGTCCGCGTGCTCGCCCGTCACCAGGTACACCACGCGCTTGGCCACCGACACCGCGTGGTCCGCGAAACGCTCGTAGTAGCGGCCGAGCAGCGTCACGTCCACGGCCGTCTCGATGCCGTGCTTCCAGCGGTCATCCATCAGGTGCTGGAAGAGCGTGCGGTGCAGCAGGTCCATCTCGTCGTCGTCCTGCTCCAGCTGGAGCGCCAGGTCGACGTCCTTGGTGATGATGACCTCCGCGGCCTTCGCCATCAGGCGCTGCGCCAGCTGACCCATCTGCAGAATCGTCGCGTGCAGGTCGTTCGGCACCGCGCGGTCCGGGAAGCGCAGCCGCGCCAGCTTCGCCACGTGCTGCGCGAGGTCGCCCGAGCGCTCCAGGTCGGCGCTCATCCGCAGCGAGGTCACCACGATCCGCAGATCCGTCGCGACCGGCTGCTGCCGGGCCAGGAGGGCGATCGCACGCGCCTCCAGGTCGTGCTGGAGGTCGTCGACCTTCTGGTCGGCGGCGATCACCGTCTCGGCCAGTTTGAGGTCGGCGTCGAGCATGGCCGTCGTGGCGCGCCCGATCGCCGACCCGACCAGCCGGGCCATCTCGACCAGGCCCTCGCCGATCGAGTCCAGTTCCTCGTGGTACGCGTCACGCATTGGGTGTCCCTCTCTTGATGCGACCGGGTCCGGGTGGGGCTCCGAACCCCCACGCTCCCACGTTCGGCCCTTCAGTGGTCCGAACGCTCCCCCGCAAATGAACCATCACTTTCCCCTTGGTGAACTCTGAGCGACGACTGTTCGAGGTGCCACCCGTTTGGCTGGGAGAGTGTCCGGGACCCCGCATAACCTGGGATGCATGGACGTGAACGCGGCGGTCGCCGCAGCGGCAGCGATCGCCGGTCTTTGCACCGGCGTCATCGCGGTGCTGGCGTTCCGCTGGAGCGAGCGGGAACAGAAGCGCCCCACCCGCACCTCGCTCCACACCGATGCCGTGCTGCCGCCCGGCGTCGACACGGTGCTGTCCGTCCTCCGTTCCTCCGCGGTCGTCCTGGACGAGTCCGACTCGGTCGTCAAGGCCAGCTCCGCGGCGTACGCACTCGGTCTGGTCCGCGGCGGAAAGCTCGCCGTCGAACCGATGCTGCACATGGCCCGTGACACCCGGCGCGACGGCGAGATACGGCAGGTCGAGCTGGACCTGCCCCGGCGCGGCACCGGCCGCGGCGAGGCCCTGGCCGTCTCCGCCCGCGTCGCCCCGCTCGGCTCGCGCCTCGTCCTCCTCCTCGTCGAGGACCTCACCGAGGCACGCCGGATAGAGGCGGTGCGGCGCGACTTCGTCGCCAACGTCAGCCATGAGCTCAAGACCCCGGTCGGCGCACTCTCCCTGCTCTCCGAGGCGGTCATGGACGCCTCGGACGACCCCGAGGCGGTCATGCGCTTCGCCGGCCGGATGCAGATCGAGGCGACCCGGCTCACCAACCTCGTACAGGAGCTCATCGACCTCTCCCGGGTCCAGAACGACGACCCCCTGGAGGACTCCGAGCCCGTGCGCGTGGACGAACTGGTCGCCGAGGCCATCGACCGCTCCCGGCACACCGCGTCCACCAAGCAGATCACCATGGCCTCGGGCGGCACCGCCGACCTCAGCATCTGGGGAAACCGCGGCCAGCTCGCCGCCGCCCTCGGCAACCTCGTCGAGAACGCGGTCAACTACTCACCGGCCCGTACGCGCGTCGGCATCTCCGCCCGCCGGGTCAGCGCACCCGGGGGCGACCTCATCGAGATCGCCGTCACCGACCAGGGCATCGGTATCTCCGAGAAGGACCGCGAGCGGATCTTCGAGCGGTTCTACCGCGTCGATCCCGCCCGCTCCCGTGCCACCGGAGGCACCGGCCTGGGCCTTGCCATCGTCAAGCACGTGGCCGCCTCGCACGGCGGGGAGGTCACGGTGTGGAGCTCCGAGGGACAGGGCTCCACGTTCACCCTGCGGCTGCCCGAGGCGGGCGCCGCACGGGACCGCGCCACCACCACCGGCCCGGATCGCGTCGACGAGGACGACGACCGGCCTTACGACACCGATCCGAACAGTGAAATTCCTGCCCCGGAGGTCCTTCCGTGACCCGAGTGCTCGTCGTCGAGGATGAGGAATCCTTCAGCGACGCCCTGTCCTACATGCTCCGCAAGGAGGGCTTCGAGGTCGCCGTGGCGACCACGGGTCCCGAGGGTCTCGACGAGTTCGAGCGCAACGGCGCCGACCTCGTGCTCCTCGACCTGATGCTGCCCGGCCTGCCCGGTACCGAGGTCTGCCGCCAGCTGCGCGGCCGCTCGAACGTCCCGGTCATCATGGTGACCGCGAAGGACAGCGAGATCGACAAGGTCGTCGGGCTGGAGATAGGAGCCGACGACTACGTGACCAAGCCCTTCTCCTCGCGGGAGCTGGTCGCCCGCATCCGCGCGGTGCTGCGCCGCCGCGGTGAGCCGGAGGAGGTCACCCCCGCCGCCCTGGAGGCCGGCCCCGTCCGGATGGACGTGGACCGCCACGTCGTCACCGTCTCCGGCGGCAAGGTCGACCTGCCGCTGAAGGAGTTCGACCTGCTGGAGATGCTGCTGCGCAACGCGGGCCGGGTCCTGACCCGTATGCAGCTCATCGACCGGGTCTGGGGCGCGGACTACGTCGGCGACACCAAGACCCTCGACGTCCACGTCAAGCGCCTGCGCGCGAAGATCGAGCCGGACCCGGGAGCCCCGCGCTACCTGGTGACGGTCCGCGGCCTGGGCTACAAGTTCGAGCCGTAGACCGCGGAAGAGCGGAACGCGTACGGCCGGCGCTGAGCGCGTCCGGCACGCATGCCGGAAAGGGCGCCCACCGATCTCGGTGGGCGCCCTTCCCGTACGCCTGGTGCGCGGTGTGTCAGTGACCCGAGCCGTGCGACGCCGACGCCGAGTCCGACGGGGACGCCGCCTCGCCGCCCGCGGCCTCGCGCTGCTCGTCGGAGACGGCCGGAGAGCCCGACGGGGAACCGGCCGGAGAGGCCGGCGGCGACTGGCCGGCCGGCTGCTCGGCCGTCGGCTTCGGCGACGAGGACGGGCCGAAGCCCGCGTAGTAGCCGGTGGCCGGGACGACGAACGCCAGCATCTTCACGTCGCCGGTCTCGCTGAAGCGGAAGACGACCTCCTGCGTGTCGCCGTTCTTCACCGCCTCGTGGCCGCCCGCGATCACGGCGGACGCGTTGCCCTTGCCGCCGATGATCACCGAGCCGCCGGCCGGGACCGTGATCGGGCCCGAACCCTGGGCCGCCTTGAGCTCGACCTTCGCGCCGGAGCCCGGGAGCGTGATCGAGTCGAGGGTCTGCTTCTGGGTGCCGTCGTTGAAGACCGTGACGCTGACGGCCGCCGCGCCCTGGGCCGCGGCCTCGGGCTGGGTGATGACGGTCGCGTTCTGGAGCTTGAGGTTGTCGACGGCCGTCGCGGCGTTGTCCGGCTTGACGCCGAGGGTCTGCGCGTCGTTGCCCGCACCGCAGGCGGAGAGCGAGGCGATCGAGAAGACGATGGCAGCGCCGGCGAGGGCACCGCGTCGAAGGCTGCTGCTCACGGCGGCGGCATCTCCTTGGACGTACGGACTGTTGGGTGGCTGTCACCGGCCTGTGGCGTCAGCTCGCGCTCAGGTTACCGAGCCGCAGGTCGCGCCCCGCACCCGACCCGCCCTTTGCCCGCGCGGCCCGCGTACCGGGGGGCGAGGGCCCGCGGCGGCAGCATGCTTTCCGACGTCGGAAGGCTGCCCCGATCATGCCGATACGCACGCCGTTCACATAACGCCGCTGATCAATTTCCCGGGCGGCCATGCTTTCCTTACGAATAGCCCGAGGTGATCAATTGTGGATTCTGTGCCGCCAGGGCCGTACGAGTGACCGATCCTCGAACGGACTACATGAACTCGGCCATCGAGAACCCGGCAAATCGGGACGTTCAACCCCTTGGAAGGGGGGTGTGCGGTGTGTAACGTGTGCGTTTCTGTGTGCCCGCGCAGCCGCTCCGACCTGCGAATACCCCCCTCCGCAAGCCGTCCGCAGCACGTTCGTGTCGCTGTTGTCAAGCCCCGAGATATGCCCTGACCTGCGAAAACGCCATTCAGAAGAAGCCGTATCCGTGTTACCCTGGATAGCCACGGAAGGGGTACCTGTCACATGACGTTCAAGGTTGGCGACACCGTGGTCTATCCCCATCACGGGGCCGCGCTGATCGAGGCCATCGAAACTCGCCAGATCAAAGGCGTGGACAAGACCTACTTGGTGCTCAAGGTCGCCCAGGGCGACCTGACGGTTCGCGTACCGGCGGACAATGCGGAGTTCGTCGGCGTTCGCGATGTGGTCGGTCAGGACGGGCTCGACCGGGTCTTCGAGGTCCTTCGCGCACCTTACGCGGAGGAGCCGACGAACTGGTCCCGGCGCTACAAGGCAAATCTCGAGAAGCTCGCCTCCGGCGATGTCATCAAGGTCGCCGAAGTAGTACGTGACCTGTGGCGGCGCGAGCGCGAGCGCGGGCTTTCCGCCGGTGAGAAGCGGATGCTCGCAAAGGCACGCCAGATCCTGGTGAGCGAGCTCGCCCTCGCAGAGAACACCAACGAGGACAAGGCCGAGGCCCTGCTCGACGAGGTCCTCGCGTCCTGACGCACGATTGATGCCGCGGTGCCCGCTGACACGCTGGACGATCCAGCCTGTCGCCGGGCGCTGCGGCATGTTCGTCCACGAGTGTCATGTCGTCGACGTCTGACGTCGACCACCCGCCGCTCGCACATCACACCGTGCGCTGTTGTGGTGTGCCGGGCCCGGGCGGCTGGCGCAGACCAGTGGTCACGGAAGGGTCCGGTCAAGGCGTCGCGCCCGGCACTCCCCCCACCCGACGGCCGGGGGCATGCCCAGGCCATACCCATGTCGGCCGAGGAAACAAACCTGCCGGAGTGCAACCGATGCCAGACCAACCGCGCCCCTACCGCACCGCAGCCGTGATCCCGGCAGCCGGCCGGGGCGTGCGCCTCGGACCGGGCGCCCCCAAGGCCCTGCGCGCGCTGAACGGCACGCCCATCCTGGTCCACGCCGTCCGCGCCATGGCCGCGTCCCGCGCCGTCTCCCTCGTCGTCGTCGTGGCGCCGCCGGACGGTGCCGCCGACGTCAAGCGCCTCATGGACGCCCACGCCCTGCCGGAGCGGACGGACTACCTCGTCGTCCCTGGCGGCGACAGCCGCCAGGAATCCGTACGCCTCGGGCTCGAGGCCCTCCCCGACGGCATCGACATCGTCCTGGTCCACGACGCGGCGCGCCCGCTCGTGCCCGTCGACACCGTGGACGCCGTCATCGAGGCTGTGCGCGACGGCGCGCCCGCCGTCGTACCGGCGCTGCCGCTCGCCGACACCGTCAAGGAGATCGAGCCGGCACCGGAGGGCGAGCCCGAGCCGGTCGTCGCCACCCCCGAGCGAGCCCGCCTGCGCGCCGTGCAGACCCCGCAGGGCTTCGACCACGACACCCTCGTCCGCGCGCACCGGTCGGTGACCGGCGACGTCACCGACGACGCCAGCATGGTCGAGCAGCTCGGCCTGAAGGTCGTCGTCGTCCCCGGCCACGAAGAGGCCTTCAAGGTGACCCGGCCGCTCGACCTCGTCCTCGCCGAGGCCGTACTCGCCCGCAGGAGGGCCAACGATGGCTTCTGAGCCGCTGAACCTCCCCCTCGTCGGCATCGGCACCGATGTGCACGCCTTCGAGAAGGGCCGCGAACTGTGGTGCGCGGGCCTGCTCTGGGAGGACGCCGACGGATACGGGCTCGCCGGCCACTCGGACGGTGACGTCGCCGCGCACGCCGCCTGCGACGCCCTGTTCTCCGCCGCCGGCATCGGCGACCTCGGCGCCCACTTCGGCACCTCCCGGCCCGAGTGGTCCGGCGCCTCCGGCGTCACCCTCCTCGCGGAGGCCGCGCGGATCGTGCGTGCCGAGGGATTCGAGATCGGCAATGTCTCCGTTCAGGTGATCGGCGTGCGGCCGAAGATCGGAAAGCGGCGCGACGAGGCGCAGAAGGCGCTCTCGGCCGCCGCGGGCGCCCCCGTCTCCGTGTCCGGCACCACCACCGACGGACTCGGCCTGACCGGACGGGCCGAGGGGCTCGCCGCCGTCGCGACCGCACTCATCGTGCGGAGAGGCTGAATCCGTTTCCCGGGCGATATCACAAGTTGCCCCGCGAACCCCACAGGGGGCGCGGGGCACTGCCATCCGCCCACTACCCTTGATGCGTGACTATTCGCCTGTACGACACCAGCGCCCGGCAGATCCGTGACTTCACCCCCCTCGTGCCGGGGTGCGTCTCGATCTACCTGTGTGGCGCCACCGTGCAGGCCGCACCGCACATCGGGCACATCAGGTCCGGCCTCAACTTCGACATCATGCGCCGCTGGTTCGAGTACCGCGGCTACGACGTGACGTTCATCCGCAACGTCACGGACATCGACGACAAGATCATCAACAAGTCGGCCGAGCAGAACCGGCCGTGGTGGTCCATCGGCTACGAGAACGAGCGCGCGTTCAACGACGGCTACGAGGCACTCGGCTGCCTCCCGCCCACCTACGAACCGCGCGCCACCGGCCACGTCACCGAGATGGTCGAGATGATGCGCGGCCTCATCGAGCGCGGCCACGCGTACGAGGCGGACGGCAGCGTCTATTTCGACGTGCGCTCCTTCCCCGACTACCTGGCGCTGTCCAACCAGGACATCGACGACCTGCGCCAGCCCGCCGAGGAAGGCATCACCGGCAAGCGCGACCCGCGCGACTTCGCCATGTGGAAGGCGACCAAGCCGGGCGAGCCCGACTGGGAGACGCCCTGGGGACGCGGCCGCCCCGGCTGGCACCTCGAGTGCTCGGCCATGGCCCACAAGTACCTGGGCTCCGCGTTCGACATCCACGGCGGCGGCCTCGACCTGATCTTCCCGCACCACGAGAACGAGATCGCCCAGGCCAAGGCCTTCGGCGACGACTTCGCCTCGTACTGGGTGCACAACGCCTGGGTCACCATGAGCGGCGAGAAGATGTCCAAGTCACTCGGCAACTCGGTGCTCGTCAGCGAGATGGTCAAGAACTGGCGCCCCATCGTCCTGCGTTACTACCTCGGCACCCCGCACTACCGCTCGATGATCGAGTACAGCGAGGAGGCACTGCGGGAGGCCGAGTCCGCGTTCGCCCGCATCGAGGGCTTCGTGCAACGCGTCGTGGAGAAGGCGGGGGGCGTCGTCGCGCCCGCCGACGAGGTGCCGCTCGCGTTCGCCGAGGCCATGGACGACGACCTCGGGGTGCCGCAGGCCCTCGCGATCGTCCACACCACCGTCCGCCAGGGCAACTCCGCCCTGGCCGCCGACGACAAGGAAGCCGCCGTGGCCCGCCTCGCCGAGGTCCGTGCCATGCTCGGCGTCCTCGGCCTCGACCCGCTGGACGAGCGCTGGGCGGGCGAGGGCGACCGCGGCGACGACCTCCACGGCGTGGTCGACTCCCTGGTGCGCCTGGTGCTGGAGCAGCGCGAGGCCGCCCGCTCCCGCAAGGACTGGGCCACCGCCGACGCCATCCGCGACCAGCTCGGCCAGTCCGGGCTCGTCATCGAGGACAGCCCCGACGGACCCCGGTGGACCCTCGGGCCCCGCTGAGCCACAGGCGCGATGTGCCGCCCGGAGCGCCGGGCGGCACACTTCCTTACGTACACACTTTTGTTTGAGCGAGCTTTACAGAAACAGGTAGGTCATGGCCGGGAACAGCCAGCGCAGGAACCGCCGCACGTCCAACAAGAAGGGCGCGCAGGTCGGCAGCGGTGGCAAGCGGCGCCGCTCACTCGAGGGCAAGGGGCCGACGCCGCCCGCCTCCGCCCGCAAGGGACACGTCAAGAACCGCCTCGCCAACGCCAAGGCCAAGCAGGCCCAGCGCCGTCCCGTGGCCCGCCGCGGCGGCAAGGGCACCTCGGAGATGGTCGTCGGCCGCAACCCGGTCTTCGAGGCGCTACGCGACGGCGTGCCCGCCTCCACCCTCTACGTGCAGCAGTTCATCGACAACGACGAGCGCGTCCGCGAGGCGCTCCAGCTCGCCACCGGCCGCGGCAACATCAACATCATGGAGGCGCCGCGCCCCGAGCTCGACCGCATGACGAACGGGCTCAACCACCAGGGCCTGGTGCTCCAGGTCCCGCCGTACGAGTACGCCCACCCCGAGGACCTCGCGGCCGCCGCCTTCGACGACGGCGAGGACCCGCTGATCGTCGCGCTCGACGGCGTGACCGATCCGCGCAACCTCGGCGCGGTCGTCCGCTCCGTATCGGCGTTCGGCGGCCACGGCGTTGTCGTGCCCGAGCGCCGGGCGGCCGGCATGACCGCCGGCGCCTGGAAGACCTCGGCCGGCACGGCCGCGCGCACGCCGGTCGCGCGCGCCACCAACCTGACCCGCGCACTGGAGTCGTACCAGAAGGCCGGTCTCACCGTCGTCGGCCTCGCCGCCGACGGCGACACCGAGATCGGCGAGCTGGAGGCGCTCGGCGGCCCCGTCGTGATCGTGGTCGGCAGCGAGGGCAAGGGCCTGTCCCGCCTGGTCGGCGAGACCTGCGACCACCTGGTCCGCATCCCGATGCCCGGCGGCGCGGAGTCCCTGAACGCGGGCGTCGCGGCGGGCGTCGTGCTCTACGAGGCGGCCAAGCGCCGCTGACTTGCCCAGCGGGCCGCCCCGGGAACGCGAGCGTTCCCGGGGCGCGTCCCTATCGGGCAGACCCGGTAAAGCGCGGTCGAAAAGGCTCAAGAGGAGCGCTTGACGGGTCTCGGACAGATCGGGCCCGTCGGGGCCGTGCCCTAAACACACATCACTCGGTTAGATGAGTGTGGACACCAGAACGCCCCGGTCCGGGTTCGATGATCAGCCTGCGCTGAGCATGGTCAAGGTGGACTGCGATCCCGCGCAGGTCATCGTCAACCACGCCAGCTTCCGGGTGCGGCTCGCCCAGAGCGCGCGCCCCGCACGTGGCCTGGCGGACACCGCACGGCTCGCCTCCGTCGGCGCGGGCGCCGCGCGGCGCAGGGCGCCCGTCGTGTGGAGCGGCAGGTCCGCCCCCGGGGACTCCGGCGCGACCGGCCTCCTCCAGGCCGTGCGCAACTCCACCCTGGAGCACGACCCCTACAACTCCGGCGCCACCCAGGTCATGCCGCGCGTCGACCTCGGCGGCGACACCGTGCAGTACCCCGCGGTCACCGACGCACGACCCCTGCTGCCGCCCATGCGCCAGGCCGTCGGCGCCTACGACTCGTACGACTCCGACAGCCAGGGCGGTCAGGACAGGTACAGCAGGGGCACGTACGGCACGGACACGTATGGCACTGATACGTACGGCACGGACCCGTACGGCCACAGCACGTACGACCCGGCGCCGTACGCCGAGATTTCGCCCGCCGCCCACGCGCCCGCCACCCACCGGTCCGCCGGCGACCCCACACGGCACGCCTACTACCCCGGCCGCCGCCTGAACCTCGGCGTGGTGCTCCTGCCGCTGCGCGTGTTCCTCGGACTGATCTCCGTGTACGCCGGCATGGGCAAGCTCTGCGACCCCGTCTACTTCGACGGCGGCCACCGCGGCTCCCTGGTCAAGTGGCTGAGCTCGCTCCACCCCTGGGCACTGGCCGAGCCCCTGCGCGACTTCGCGCTCGCCCACCCCGTCGGCGCCGGACTCACCGTCGCCTTCCTCCAGGTCGTCGTCGGCGTCCTCACCGTCCTCGGCCTGTGGCAGCGCGTCGCCGCCGTCCTCGGCGCGCTGCTGTCCTCGGTGCTGATCCTCACCGTCAGCTGGCGGACCGTCCCCGTCTACGACGCCCCCGACTTCATCTTCCTCGCCGCCTGGTCCCCGCTGATCATCGCGGGCGCCCCCGTCTACTCCGTCGACGGACGCCTCGCGGGCGAGGCCTGGCGCACCCTCGGCCCGCGCTCCGCGATCTGGGACCTGCGCCGCCGCGTCCTGTGCCGCGGCGGACTCGTCGCCGCCGTCGTCGTCGGCCTCACCATGCTCGTCGGCTCCATGCTCGGCGGCGCCGTCCGCTCCACCGAGATCGTCACCGTCCCCGGCCCCGGCCAGAACCCCAGCAACCACCTGCCCGGCGCCTCACTCCCGCAGGAATCGAGCATCGAGCGCAGCTCCTCGAGCCCGCGCCAGGACAGGCCCTCCCCGTCCGCCAGCCGCTCAGGCACCCCCACCTCCACGACCTCCGCACCCGCCGAGGACACCGTCCGCGAGACCGTCCCGGCCGACGGCGCCCCCAGCCAGACCCAGGGCACCGGCCAGCAGCCCCCCACCGGCTCCCAGCCCGCCCCGCCGCCCACCAGCGCCGGCCCCACGTCCAGCGGCGGCACCGGCTCCGGCGGCGCCTCCGGCGGCACCTCGGGCGGCACGACCGGAGGCTCCGGCGGAGGCTCCGGCGGCAGCGGCGGCTCAGGGAGCGGCGCCGTCATCGGCGGCCTGCTGGGCTGAGACCGCACACGCCGAGAGGGCGGTCACCGGAAGCGTCCGGTGACCGCCCTCTCGGCACGGGTCCTCGACTGCCCGCGCCGCCTGCCGACGCCGGCTCAGCGCACCTGCGAAGCCAGCTCCTTCGCGGCCTCCGTCAGATCCTTCGCCGTGTCGATCGCCCGCCAGTACGCCCCCTGCGGCAGCGGGAAGCCCGCCAGCCGCCGCTCACGCGCCAGCCGCGGAAACGTCGTGCGCTCGTGGTCGCCGACGTCCGGCAGCAACCCCGTGAACGCCGCCGAGAACACGTACACGCCCGCGTTGATCAGATACGGCGACGGCGGCGACTCGACGAAGTCCGTGATGTGCCCGAACGCGTCCGTCTCCACCGCGCCCCACGGGATCCGCGGACGCGCCAGCGCCAGCGTCGCCGTCGCATCGCGCTCCTCGTGGAACGCCGCCATCTCCCGCAGCGAGAACCGCGTCCAGATGTCACCGTTCGTCGCGTACCACGGCTGTTCGGGATGCGGCAGGCTCTTCGCCGCGTACTTCAGACCGCCGCCACGGCCCAGCGGCTCCGTCTCCACCACCGTCGTGACCCGCAGCGGCAGATCGGCGCTCTCCAGCCACTTCTGGAGCACCTCGGCGAGATGGCCGCACGAGACCACCGCATCGGTCACGCCCTCCGCGGCCATCCAGGCCAGCTGGTGCCCGATGATCGGCATCCCCGTGCCGGGGATCTCCACCATCGGCTTCGGGCGGTCGTCGGTGTACGGGCGCAGCCGGGAGCCCTGGCCACCGGCCAGGACCACGGCCTGCGTCGGATACGTAGGGGTCTGCATGCCGTGAACGATATGCGCACCGCCGGACACGACACGGACCGGACCCGCGAGTGCGGGCCCGGTCCGTCGAACCGGTCCGTGCGGTGCGCCGGCTGCCCGCGGCGCCGGGCCTCAGTGCCCGAGCGCCTGCTGCTGGACGCCCGTGGCGAAGGAGGTGTCGCAGACGGGCCGCGAGAACCGCTGCGCGCGCGTGGGCCCGTAACGGTCCACGGCGGCCCGGCCCAGCGAGCGGGCGATCGACATGCAGTGCTGGGCGAGCGACGGATGTGCCTCGACCTCGCGCTGCAGATGCGTGAGCGCGACGCCCGGGTCCTTCGTCTGCAGCTCCGTGAGCAGCCTGTCCCGCAGAACGTCCTGCGGGGCACGGGACGTGGCCCGTGTCGAGACGTGCTCGGAGGAGGCCGTGAGCATCTGCGACTTGGTGGCCTGTCCTGCCCACGGGACGGTGGAGACCGCGAGGGTTCCGGAGAGCACCAGGACGACAGGCAGAACGAGAGCGAGAGTGCGGCCGATTCGGCGGGCTGTGTGGGTCACGCGAGCGAGCGTAGCGGCCAGTAATGGTATGGCGACATCCAGTCACTCACGCGGGCGATGGTTCGAGGGTTCTTTTCGAATCGCACGTTGACGCATGGGGTGAAATGCCGCTGAATGCGCGAGATATATCAGAATGTGCGAAAAGCCGGGCTCCGCACCTCGAGTGCGGAGCCCGGCCTCTGCGCCACCGAACCGGAGCCGACGGCGCGTCAGTCGCTCAGACGCTCGCCCGTCGACGTCGAGAAGACGTGGATCTCGCCCGGACGCGGCACGACGTGCAGCTCACTGCCCTTGGCCGGCACGCTGCGGCCGCCGACGCGGACGACCAGGTCCTTGTGCTCGCCGCCGACCTGGGCCGAGCCGTACACGTAGCCGTCGGCGCCGAGCTCCTCGACGACGTTCACCGACACGGCGAGGCCGGCCGGGGCGTCCTTGGAGAGCGTCCTGGTCTCGGCGCCGCCGTGCTCGACGACGTCGAAGTGCTCGGGGCGTACGCCGACCGTCACCGTCGTGTCGCCCTTGTCGGCGGCGGCGGACAGGGCCTCGCGGGAGACCGGGACGACGCTGTTGCCGAACTTCACGCCGCCGTCGGTGATCGGGACCTCGACCAGGTTCATGGCCGGGGAGCCGATGAAGCCGGCGACGAAGAGGTTGGCCGGACGGTCGTACATGTTGCGCGGCGAGTCGACCTGCTGGAGCAGACCGTCCTTGAGCACCGCCACGCGGTCGCCCATGGTCATGGCCTCGACCTGGTCGTGCGTGACGTACACCGTGGTGATGCCGAGACGGCGCTGGAGCGAGGCGATCTGCGTACGCGTGGAGACACGCAGCTTGGCGTCGAGGTTCGACAGCGGCTCGTCCATGAGGAAGACCTGCGGCTCACGCACGATGGCCCGGCCCATGGCGACACGCTGGCGCTGACCACCGGAGAGCGCCTTGGGCTTGCGGTCCAGGTACTCGGTCAGGTCGAGGATCTTCGCGGCCTCTTCGACCTTCTTGCGGATCTCGCTCTTGTTGACGCCGGCGATCTTGAGCGCGAAGCCCATGTTGTCGGCGACGGTCATGTGCGGGTAGAGCGCGTAGTTCTGGAACACCATGGCGATGTCCCGGTCCTTGGGCGGCAGGTGCGTGACGTCGCGGTCACCGATGCGGATGGCGCCGCCGTTGACGTCCTCGAGCCCGGCGAGCATGCGCAGGGAGGTGGACTTTCCGCAGCCGGAGGGACCGACGAGGACGAGGAACTCGCCGTCCTCGGTCTGGATGTCGAGCTGGTCGACGGCGGGCTTGTCGGAACCCGGGTAGATCCGGGTCGCCTTGTCGAACGTGACAGTAGCCATGGTGAATGGCTCCCTTCACCGGCAGGAACGTGCCGGACGATCCGTTGTAGAGGGAGTGGTCCAGTCCACCCGTGGATGGACTTGCGGTGACGCTACCTGGCGATGCCGGATCTGTCAGCAGTCGGTGGGCGAGGAAATTTTCGACCGGGGCGGCTCGGGGGTTGGATACACTGCACTCGCTGCCTCCTTAGCTCAGCTGGCCAGAGCACCGCTCTTGTAAAGCGGGGGTCGTCGGTTCGAACCCGACAGGGGGCTCGACCGCCCGGGCCGGCGTGCTGTCGGCCCGGGCGTTTTCATGCTTCGGGCAGCTGGGGGGTGCGGGCCAGTACGCCGTGGCCCCGGGTGGGGGTGTGCGGGCCCAGGGTGTGGGGGTTGATGCTGAGCGCCTCGGCGAGCTTGGGTGCGAGTTCGGATGACAGCCAGTCCCACTCGTCGTCGTCGCCGGCCTCCGCGCGGCACTGGACCTCGAAGGGCAGGGGCTCGCCGATGGTGAGTTCCTCGTCGTCGGGCTCGCCGGTGAAGGCGGCCCGGCGGACGACGTGGCCGTTCTCGGCGACGAGCCAGGCGGAGCCGTCCGACTGTGCGCCGTAGTAGTACGCCTGGGCCTTGCCGAAGCGGGCGCTGAGCTGCTCGCAGAGGGCGGGCATGTCGGCCTCGGTGGGGTCGCACCAGGCTCCTACGACGAGGGTCCAGCCGTCGAGTTCGGGGGTGACGAAGACTCGGTCGTAGCCGTGGTCCGGGTCGTGGGCGTCGTCGTCGACGGCTTGGACGGCGTCGGCGAAGCCGGTCGGGCGCGGGTCCGTGAGGTCCATCGCGTCGAGTACGGCCGCCTGGTCGCCGGTGGGGAGCGCCAGCCAGTGCAGCCAGCAGGCGGTGATGGGGGCGGGGGTGTCGGCGGGCATCAGTGGCGGCCCGAGATCTTGTCGGCGAGGCGGGCCAGGGGGGCCGTCGTGGGCGTGTGGGTGGTGGATTCGCGGCGGTCCGCCGCGCGGTAGGCGGCGTAGAGGGTGTGGACGCCGAGCCAGCGCAGGGGTTCCGGTTCCCAGTTGCGGACCTTGTGGTTGACCCAGGGCAGGGAGGTCAGGTCGGTGGGGCCGGACTGGCCCGAGTCCTGCTGGATGAGGTCGCGCAGGGTGCGGGCGGCGAGGTTGGCGGTGGCGACGCCCGAGCCGACGTAGCCGCCGGCCCAGCCGAGGCCGGTGGAGCGGTCGAGGGTGACGGTGGCGCACCAGTCGCGGGGGACGCCGAGGACGCCGGACCAGGCGTGGGCGATGCCGGTGCCGGCGAGCTGGGGGAAGAAGCGGATGAGGATCTCGCGCAGGGCGTCGATGGTGGCGGGCTGGGTGCGTCCG
This sequence comes from Streptomyces sp. NPDC002867, assembly GCF_053591895.1. Classification (NCBI taxonomy): domain Bacteria; kingdom Bacillati; phylum Actinomycetota; class Actinomycetes; order Kitasatosporales; family Streptomycetaceae; genus Streptomyces; species Streptomyces sp. NPDC002867. Next base: position 56,740 of record NZ_JBSFUR010000007.1, read on the forward strand.
TCGTTGTCGGTCCTGGAGCCGTAGCGGTAGGGGACGCCGCGGCCGCCGATGGCGATGCGGTCGTCGGCGGTGCGCTGGGCGTACATGTAGGCGTGGGCCATGTCGCCGAGGGTTTCGCGTCCCGCCCAGCCGATCTCGGACCAGACGTGCTCGGGCAGGGGGTCCGTGACGATCATCGAGGAGTTCATGGGGAGCCAGGTGCGGCGGCGTCCCTTGAGGGAGGCGGTGAAGCCTTCGGTGCAGCGCAGGATGTAGGGGGCGCGGACGGTGCCGTACGGGGTGACGGCGTGCTTGGGCGTGATCTCGGTGACGGGGGTGGACTCGTGGAGGGTGACGCCGAGGGCTTCGACGGCGGTGGCGAGGCCCTTGACCAGTTTGGCGGGGTGGAGGCGGGCGCCGTGCGGGGTCCAGGTGGAGGCGACGGCGCCGGTGACGCGGATGCGTTCGGCGGTTTCGCGGGCGCCGAGCAGGAGGCGGTCCTTCTCGCCGAAGGCGATGTCGACGGCGTGGAAGGCTTTGAGCCGGGCGAGTTGGGCGGGGGTGTGGGCGATCTCGAGGACGCCGCCCTTGTGGATGTCGGCGTCGATGCCTTCTTCGCCGGTGACGCGGATGACTTCGTCGACGGTGTCGTTCATGGCCTGCTGGAGGCGGACGGCGGCGTCGTGGCCGTGCAGGCGGGCGTAGCGGTCGCGTCCGGCGATGCCGTTGTAGAGCCAGCCGCCGTTGCGTCCGGAGGCGCCGTAGCCGCAGAACTTGGCTTCGAGGACGGTGATGTTGAGGAAGGGGACGGCCTTCTTGAGGTAGTAGGCGGTCCACAGGCCGGTGTATCCGCCGCCGACGATGCAGATGTCGGCGGTGGTGTCGCCGGGCAGGGGTTCGCGGGGGGTGGGGGTGCCGTCCTGTGCGTACCAGAACGATATGCCGCCGTTGACGGTGCTCATGTCGATTGCTGCTTCCCTGCCGGTGGACGCGTTGTGTGGCGGGAATTTACTGCTCCGGGCGGGGTTTCGCGACGTGCGATCGCGGCGTGATCGACATTCGGGACGTGTCGTAGGGGGAGGGCGCTCGTCGCGGCGCGCTGCCCGGGCGGGCAGAGGCCTTCCTCGCCGGGTGGGGCGACGGGGACCGGGTGCTCATCGCTCGGAACCCGCTGGCGCGGTGGGCGGCCGTCGGGGCAGGCTGTGCGCATGATTCGTACTGCTGTGCCCGACGACGTGCCCGTGATCCACGAGATGGTCCGGGAGCTCGCGGAATACGAGAAGGCTCTGCACGAGGCGAAGGCGACCGAGGAGCAGTTGCGGGAGGCGCTGTTCGGGGAGCGTCCGGCCGCGTTCGCGCACATCGCGGAGACGGACGCGGGCGAGGTGGCCGGGTTCGCGCTGTGGTTCCTGAACTTCTCGACGTGGCGCGGGGTGCACGGGATCTATCTGGAGGACCTGTACGTGCGGCCGCAGGTGCGGGGCGGGGGCCATGGGAAGGCGCTGCTGACGGAGCTGGCGCGGATCTGTGTGGAGCGTGGCTACGAGCGCCTGGAGTGGTCGGTGCTGAACTGGAACGCCCCGTCGATCAGTTTCTACGAGTCGCTGGGTGCGAAGCCGCAGGACGAGTGGACGGTGTACCGGCTGACGGACGGGGCGCTCGCGAGTCTGGGGTCGTAGGGGCGGGCCCGTCGGGTTACGGGACGAGGACGACCTTGCCGACGGTGCCGCGGGTTTCGAGGGCGCGGTGGGCCGCGGCGGCCTGGTCGAGGGGGAAGCGGGTGACGGCGGGCCGCAGCCGGCCGGCCGCGGCTTCGGCGAGGGCGCGGGTCTCGAGTGCGCGCAGGCCGCCGGCCTTTTCGAGCATGGCGGGGCCGAGGACGCCCTCGGAGGTGATGCCGCGTTCGGCGAGTTCCTCGTCGGTGAAGAGGGGGGCGGTGTCGGTCGTGATGCCCTGGCTGGACCAGCCGAAGACGATGTGCCGTCCGCCCTTGCCGAGGAAGTCGGCGGCGGCGCGGGCGGTGTCCCCGCCGACGGAGTCGTAGAGGACGGTGGCGCGGCGGTCGCCGAGGTGGGTGCGGACCGTGTCGGGCCAGTCGGGGCGCAGGTAGTCGACGGCGAGGTCGGCGCCGTCGGCGCGGACGCGGGCGGTTTTGTCGGGGCCGCCGGCGAGGCCGATGACGGTGGCGCCTGCGTTCTTGGCGTGCTGGACGATCAGGGTGCCGATGCCGCCGGCTGCGGCGGGGACGATGACGGTGTCGGCGGGGCCGAGGTCGGTGAACTGGAGGATGCCGAGCGCGGTGCGGCCGGTGCCGATCATGGCGACGGCCTCGGCCTCGTCGAGTCCGTCGGGGATCTCGTGGAGGCGGTCGGCGTCGGTGACGGTGAGTTCGGCGTAGCCGCCGGGGTTCATGCCGAGGTGGGCGACGACGCGCTTGCCGAGCCAGGTGTCGTCGGTGCCGGCGCCGATCCGGTCGACGGTTCCGGCGACTTCGCGGCCGGGCACGGTGGGGAGCTCGACCGGGGCCGGGTAGGGGCCCTGGGCGCCCTCGCGCAGGGCCGCGTCGAGGAGGTGCACGCCGGCGGCTGCGACGGCGATCCGTACCTGGCCGGGGCCGGGTACGGGGTCGGCGACGCTTTCGTGGGTGAGGTTCTCGGCGGGGCCGAAGGCGTGGAGGCGGACGGCATGCATGGTGGGCTCCCTCGTTGTCGGTTGCGGGACCCACTCTTCAACCTCGACTTTGCTTGAGGTCAAGCGATGTTCGTGTCCCCGCGTACTTGATGGCGCGCAGGGCGAGCGAAACCGCTTCGATCCCGCTGTTGAACGCCACTTCGCACAGGAGTCCGGGGGCGGCCACCTGGTCGCCGGCGAGGTAGACGCCGTCGCCGCGGTCGATGGCGGGCCGGTCGCGCCAGGTGGCGCCGGGCAGGTCCACGGCTCCGGTCCGGCCGTTGGCCAGCGCCGCGCGGCGCCACACGGTGCGCTCGCGCCAGCCGGGGAAGCCGAGGTCGAGGAGGGCTTCGGCGTGGGCGACGCCGTCGGCCTTTGACCCGTCGGGGGCGATCGGGAGCTGGGCCTGGATGAGCGACTGCCCCTTGGGGGCGAGCGACGGGTCCTGGGCGGTGAAGCGTTCCAGCCAGCCGGGGGCGTCGAGGTCGGAGACGACGAACGGGTCGCCGCGCCGGGCACGCAGCGCCAGGTCGACGAGGGTGGTGCGGCCGCTGGTCCAGCGCAGGGTGTCGTCGCCGAGGAGCCGTCGCGCGGCGTCGAGGGAGGTGGCGACGATCACGGGGCCGTGGCGCTCGGGCAGGGCGTCGACGCGGGAGGTGGTCTCGATGCGTACGCCGAGGTCCCAGGCGCGCGCCGCCATGCGGTCGATGACCTGGCCCCAGCCGCCGCGCGGGTAGTGGGCCTCGGGCGGCAGGGCGGTGGCCCGGCGGAGCCGTTCCTGGACGAAGGCGGCGGAGAGCGATCCGGGGTCGTGGTGGAAGAGGGCGACGCCCATGAAGTGGGCGGCGGCGCGGGCGCCTGCCTCGCCGGCGACGCCGGTGGCCCAGGTCATGAAGTCGGTGTCCACAGGGGCGTCTTCGGCGGGGCGGCGCGCGATCCTGAGCAGGGCGAGCGGCGGGGTCCTGCGGAGTGCGCCGCCGCGGCGGAAGCGGAAGCGGGCGCCTTCGAGGGGCGGGAGCGCGGCCATGGGGCCGAGCAGGCCGCGCTGCTTCAGCCAGGTCCAGTGGGGGCCGCGGCTGTAGAGGGCGTGCGGGCCGTCGTTGGTGCGGTAGGGGCCCTCCGCGGTGCGGGCCCGGCCGCCGAGCGTGTGGTGCGCCTCGTACAGCGCCACGCGGGCACCGGACTCGGCGGCGGTGATGGCGGCGGTGAGGCCGGCGAATCCGCCGCCGACGACCGTGATCTCCTGCATGGCTGTCTCTCCCTGGGTGGCTCGGTCCGTTGTCACGGATGCGACGGATCCGGTGCCGCGATGTGTGACATCGCCGCGGCCCGAGGGCGTTGTCAGTGGCATACGTCACCATGGGGACCATGGCGAAGGCGCGTGGGAAGAAGGTGGCGGCGGCTCGGGTGGCCGAGGTGCGGCTGCCGCCGCTGGAGAGGTTCGGGCGCGGCACGCTGGAGCCGGACGGGGACTACGACGGGGTGGAATTCGCCGGGCTGGATCTCGGCGGGCAGCGGGGTGCGGGGGCGCGGTTCATCGACTGCGCGCTGCGGGAGTGCGCGCTGGACGGCACGGAGCTGGCCGGGGCCCGTTTCGTGGACTGCGTGCTGGAGGGCGTACGGGGCGTGGGGACGGACCTGGCGGGGGCGTCGCTGAGGGACGTGGAGGTGAGGGACGCGCGGCTGGGCGGGGCGCAGCTGCACGGGGCGGTGCTGACGGGCGTGGTGGTGAGGGGAGGGAAGATCGACTTTCTGAATCTGCGGGAGGCGAAGCTGACGGACGTGGTGTTCGAGGGCTGCGTGCTGGTGGAGGCGGATTTCGCGGGGGCGAGGCTCGAGAGGGTGGAGTTCCGGGGCTGCGCGCTGCGGCAGGTGGACTTCGGCGCGGTGCTCATGAAGGACGTCGACCTGCGGGGGGCGGCGGAGCTGGACATCGCGCGGGGCGTGGAGCGGCTCGCGGGCGCGGTGATCAGTCCGGCGCAACTGCTGGAGCTGGCTCCGGCGTTGGCGGCGCAGGTCGGCGTGCGGGTGGAGTAGGCGGGGGCCGAAGGGGCCGGGGGAGGCGGCGGTCGGGGATGCCGGGCCGGGCGGGCAGAGGTGGCGGCGGTCGGGGGCGCCGCCGGACCCGGGGAAGCGGTCCGGTGCGGACGGGTGGGCCGGGGTTACTGGGTGCGGGGGAAGCGGGACTGGAGGTCCCAGATCGCGGGGTTGTCGGCGAAGCCCTCGTGCATGTCCGTCAGGTCGGCGATCAGGTCATGGAGGAAGTCGCGGGCCTCGCGGCGCAGTTCGGCGTGGCTGAAGGTGAGGGGCGGCTCGTCGCCGGGCATCCAGTCGGCCTCGACGTCGACCCAGCCGAAGCGCCGCTCGAAGAGCATGCGGTCCGTGGATTCGGTGAAGTCGAGCTCGGCGTGCTGGGGCCGTGCGGCGCGGCTGCCGAGCGGGTCGCGGTCGAGCTGCTCGACGATGTCGCACAGCGCCCACGCGAAGTCGAGCACGGGCACCCATCCCCAGGCTGTGGACACCTCTCGGTCCGCCTTGGTGTCGGCGAGGTAGACGTCGCCGCAGAACAGGTCGTGACGCAGCGCGTGGACGTCCGCGCGCCGGTAGTCGGTCTGCGGGGGGTCGGGGAAGCGGCGCGAGAGGGAGTAGCCGATGTCGAGCACGTAGGTGATGGTGTCATGGGACCTGGAGAAACGTCACCGCACGCGCATTCGAGGGAACGGCGTCCGGTTCCGGCCGGCGGCACGGCCGGCGCGGGGGATGTCGCGCTGAGCGAAGGAGGCCACTGTGGCCTCACGGCAGCAGCCGCTGCTCCTTCGCCACCGCCACCGCCCCCGCCCGCGTGTCCACGCCGAGCTTGGCGTAGATGCGGCCCAGGTGCGTCTTCACCGTCGCCTCGCTGATGAACAGCGCGCGGGCGATCTCGCGGTTGCCGAGACCGCGGGCGAGCTGGCCGAGGATGTCCCGTTCCCGTTCCGTCAGGGTCGGTCCGGCAGCGCCCCGCATCCGGTCCATCACGCGGCCGGCGACCGGTGCCGACAGCGCGGTGCGGCCCTCGGCCGCCGCGCGGATCGCGGCGAACAGTTCCTCCGGCCGTTCCGCCTTGAGCAGGTACCCGGTCGCCCCGGCCTCGATGGCGCGGGTGATGTCCGCGTCCGTGTCGTACGTCGTCAGCACCAGCACATGCACGTCGGGCGAGGCGATGCGCCGCGTCGCCTCCACCCCGTCGATGCCCGCACCGAGCTGAAGATCCATCAGGACCACGTCCGGAGTCAGCTTGGCGGCCATCGCCACCGCCTCCTCGCCGCTGCCCGCCTCGCCGACGACCTCGATGTCGCCTTCGCTGCCGAGAAGGGCCAGCAGCCCCGCCCGTACGACGGCGTGGTCGTCGCAGAGCAGGATCCGTACGGTCATGACACCTCCAGGGGAATCGCCGCCGAGAGCACCGTGCCCTCGCCCGGCGCGGACTCGACGGTCAGGGTGCCGCCGAGCTGGCGCACCCGTGCGCGTATCGCGGGCAGGCCGTGCCCTCGGACGACGGACGGCGCGTCGGCCGCGGCGCCGGACACGTCGCCCGGATCGAAGCCCCGGCCGTCGTCGGCGACGTCGAGGACGACCTGGTCGTCCAGGTACGTCAGCGTCACCGCGGCGGTGGCGGCGCCCGCGTGCTCGCGTACGTTCGCCAGCGCGCCCTGCGCGATGCGCACCAGCGCCGACTGGACCCGGTCCGGCAGCGCGACCGGTGCGCCGTCGACCCGGAAACCGGCCGACTCGCGGGCCGCGACCCTGCGCAGCGCCTCCTCCAGGCTGCCGCCCTCGGCGAGGTCGGCGGGCGCCAGGTCGTGCACGAAGCGGCGGGCCTCGGCGAGATTGTGCTCGGCGATCGACCCTGCCGTACGGACATGGCGGCGCGCGGCCTGAGGGTCGGCGTCCCACGTGCGGTCGGCGGCCTGCAGCAGCATCTGCTGGCTCGACAGGCCCTGGGCGAGGGTGTCGTGGATCTCCATGGCGAGGCGCTGGCGCTCGGCGAGGGTGCCCTCGCGGCGTTCGGTGGCGGCCAGTTCGCGGCGGGTCCTGATCAGGTCGTCGATGAGGGCGCGCTGCCGGGTCACGAGCCGTTCGGCGTGGACGAAGACGGCGGTGGCGATCGCGGCGACGGCGGGCGGCGCGATGACCAGGTTGGGGTCGAACCCGCCGTGCGAGAGCTGGACCTGCGCCGTGACGACGAAGACGGTGAGCACGACCACGAGCACGAGCGCGGCCCGCATCGGAAGTGTGCGCAGACCCGTGTAGAACAGCGGCACCGCGCACCAGGCGAAGCTCGGCGCGAGCACCACGAGCACCATCCACACGGTGACGACCGTGAACAGCCACGGCCGCACGAACCGGCGGGGTGTGGCGCGCGGTCCGAAGACCGGCCCGAGGACGTACAGCAGCGTCAGCGCGGCCGACAGGCCGATGATCCACGGGGAGCGGATCTCCCAGGGGTGGCGCAGCAGGTAGCGGGCGAGCGAGGCGCCGAGCAGCAGGAAGAACGCGGCGTGCATGACCCGCGCCAGCCACCGGGCGTCGGGGTCCTGCTCGTGCACGGCTCGCTCCTCGGGTCGGGCGCCGACCTGGTCGTGGTGCAGGTCGTAGGCATCCATCGTGACCCGGGCGGACCAGGGCGGCATCAGCCGATCGGTCGACATGCCCGTCGTCCGTCACGGGTCACAGGGGCAGCCGGACCGTGGACCGTGCGGAGCCGGGGGCGGCCGGAGGATCGATGGCAGAGCGAGAACCCAGCCGTACCTCCCAAGGAGCCATCCCGTGAAGAAGATCCTCATCGGTGCCGCCACCGCCGCCGTCGTCGCCGCCGGTACGTTCGGCGCGGTCTCCGCCAGCGCGTCGGCCCCGGCCGCCGAGACCCGGGCCGCGGTCACGGCCGACGCCTCGGACCGCAACCTGCAGCAGTCCACGCACCTGACCGTCGAGGCCGCGACGAAGGCGGCGCAGGCGACGCTGCAGGCCGCGGAGAAGGAGAACCAGCGCGTCACGGTCGCCGTCGTCGACCGCAACGGCAACACGATCGTCACCCTCCGCGGCGACGGAGCGGGCCCGCAGTCGTACGAGTCCGCCGAGCGCAAGGCGTACACCGCGGTGTCGTGGAACGCACCGACCTCCGAGCTGGTGAAGCGCCTGGAGCAGGCGCCGAACCTGAAGGACATCCCGGGCACGCTGTTCCTCGCGGGCGGCGCCCCCGTCACCGCCGGCGGCGCCCCGATCGCGGGCATCGGTGTGGCGGGTGCGCCGAGCGGGGCGCTGGACGAGAAGTTCGCGCAGGCGGGGGTGGCGGCGCTGGGGCGCTGACGCCGACGGCCGGACGGGGCGGGGCGGGGGCATGGCCCCGGGGTCCGTGGCGGGGCCCGGCTCCAGCACGCACGGCGTGACTGCGCCTGTCCGTGCGGCGCGCTTGCCGGGGCGCTGCCCCGGACCCCGCGCCTCAAGCGCCGGCGGGGCTGGATATGCCCCCGGCCCCAGCCCTCGGGGTGGCGATGCCCAGCGCCCGGGCCCCGCGCCTCAAGCGTCGGCGGGGCTGGATATGCGCGGCGGGGCTGGAGGCTCTCCCGCCTAGGATCAGGGCGTGGAACCGCGTGCTGCTGTCCGGATCGTCGTCGCCCTCGGCGTGCTCGTTCTCGCGGGCTGTACGGACGGGTCCGTGGGGGTGCGGGGGGAGCCGGGGGCCGCCGGGGTGCGGGATCCGTACTTTCCGCGGCTCGGCAACGGCGGTTACGACGTCCAGCACTACGACCTCGCGCTCGACTACGACCCCGCCACCGGCCGCCTCGACGGCACCGCCGAGATCACCGCGCGGGCCACGCAGGACCTCAGCGCCTTCCATCTCGACCTGCACGGCCTGACCGTCGAGAGCGCCACCGTCGACGGGCGGCGCGCGGCGGCCAACCGGGCCGGCGACGAGCTGACCGTACGGCCACGCCAGGACATCGGCGACGGCTCCCGTTTTCGTACCGTCATCCGCTATTCCGGCGTCCCGCGGACGGTCACGGACTCCGACGACGCCCATGAGGGGTGGCTCAGGTCACCGGCCGGGGCGCTCGCGGTCGGCGAGCCGTCCGGCTCGATGGCGTGGTTCCCCGGCAATCACCACCCGTCCGACAAGGCCACCTACGACATCGCTGTCACCGTGCCCAAGGGCGTCCAGGCCGTCTCCAACGGAGAACGGGCCGGCGAGCGCACCGCCGGCGGCCGCACCACCCACAGCTGGCACTCGGCCGAGCCGATGGCCAGTTACGTCGCGATCCTCGCCGTCGGCGACCTGCGGGTGACGACGTCGCGCACGGCCTCGGGGCTGCCGGTCGTCACCGCCGTCGACCCGAAGGCCGCGAAGGCGAGCGCGGACCTGCTCGGCGAACTCCCCGACTACGTCGACTGGTGCGCCCGGCACTTCGGCCCGTACCCCTTCGCGTCGGCCGGTGCGATCGTCGTGCCGAGCGAGCGGATCGGCTACGCGCTGGAGACGCAGACCAGGCCCGTCTTCCCGCTGGACCAGTTCGACGGGACGACCCTGGTGCACGAGCTGGCGCACCAGTGGTTCGGCAACTCCGTCTCGCCCGAGTCCTGGCGGGACATCTGGCTCAACGAGAGCTTCGCCACGTACGCGGAGTGGATGTGGCGGGAGGACTTCGAGGACGTCCCGGTCGAGGACAGCTTCGAGGCGGCGTACGAGGACGACGAGAACTGGGCCTTCCCGCCCGCCGAACCTCCGGGCCCCGACGAGCTGTTCGCGTCGCCGGTGTACGGCCGGGGCGCGATGGTCCTGCACCAGGTGCGCGAGGCGGTCGGCGACGACGCCTTCTTCCGGATCGTGCGCGGCTGGGCGGCGGAGCACCGCCACGGCAACGCCTCCACCGACGACTTCACCGCGTACGCCGAGGAGCGGTCGGGCAAGGACCTCACCGAGGTGTGGGACGTGTGGCTGTACGGGGACGGGCGGCCGGAAACCCCGTGAAAGGGAAGGGCCCCGGCCGGAGCGGTCGGGGCCCTCGCCGGTCGGACGGCCGGGTCAGATGTTGACGCCGAAGTCGCGGGCGATGCCCTCGAGGCCCGAGGCGTAACCCTGGCCGACCGCGCGGAACTTCCACTCCGCGCCGTTGCGGTACAGCTCGCCGAAGACCATGGCGGTCTCGACGGCGGCGTCCTCGCTCAGGTCGTAGCGGGCGATCTCGGCGCCGCCGGCCTGGTTGACGATGCGGATGTAGGCGTTGCGCACCTGGCCGAAGTTCTGCGAGCGGGAGACCGCGTCGTAGATGGAGACCGGGAAGACGATCTTGTCGACGTCGGCCGGCAGAGCCGCCAGGTTGACGTTGATCTGCTCGTCGTCGCCGCCGCCCTCGCCGGTGCGGTTGTCACCGGTGTGGACGATGGTCTGGTCCGGCGTCGACTTGTTGTTGAAGAAGACGAAGTGGGCGTCGGAGGCGACCTTCCCCGCGGGGTTGACCCCGATGGCGGAGGCGTCGAGGTCGAAGTCGGTGCCGGTGGTGGTGCGGACGTCCCAGCCGAGGCCGACCGTGACGGCGGTCAGGCCCGGTGCCTCCTTGGTGAGCGAGACGTTGCCGCCCTTGGACAGGCTTACTGGCATTGGGAAGTCCCCTTTGTTCGAGTGTGCGGGCTTCGGGTCCTTGCGAAGCTACCGTCATCCGTCATAACGCGGGCAGGGGACCGGCAGGTTCCGTCCGCCGGCGGAAATGCCGGGGAACGCCGGGGAACGCCGGGGAAGGGCGGGGAACGGCAGGGGACGCGGGGAAAAACGGATGACGGGCTCCGCACGGCGCGGGACCATGGGTGTCATGTCCGGGCCCTACATCATCCGTGGTTCGGTCTCCCTGCCGGAGGCCGAGCTCCTGTGGCGTTTCTCGCGCTCCTCGGGGCCGGGCGGCCAGCACGTCAACACCAGTGACTCCCAGGTCGAGTTGCGCTTCGACCTGGAGAGGACGGAGGCGCTGCCGCCGGTGTGGAAGGCGCGGGCGCTGGAGCGGCTCGCGGGCCGGCTGGTGGGCGGGGTGATCGCCGTACGCGCTTCGGAGCACCGCTCTCAGTGGCGCAACCGAGAGGCGGCGGCCGTGCGGCTGGCGGCGCTCCTGGCGGAGGCGACGGCGCCGCCGCCGAGGCCGCGGCGGGCGACGAAGATCCCGCGCGGCATCAACGAGCGGAGGCTGCGGGAGAAGAAGCAGCGGGCGGAGACGAAGCGGGGGCGCTCGGGCCGCGACTGGTCGTGACCCCGGGGGCGCCCGGTATCAGGCCAAGTTGCGGTAGCGGCCCTTGAAATACGTCAGCGGGCCGGAGTGGGAGCCCGCCCCCAGCCCCACCCTCAGGACGCGGCCGATCACCAGCGTGTGGTCGCCCGCCTCCACCCGTTGTTCCGTACGGCATTCCAGCGTCGCGAGCGCCCCCGTGATCAGCGGCGCCCCGCACACCTCGCCCCGCTCGTAGGCCAGGCCCTCGAACAGCAGCCGGTCGCTGACCCGGCCCTTCATCGCGAAGCGGCCCGCGACCTGGCGCTGGCTCTCGGCGAGCAGCGAGACGCCCCACAGGGGCTGTTCCGCCAGCAGGTCGTCCATGCGGGAGCCGTTGCGCAGGCTCACCATCACCAGGGGCGGGTCCAGGGAGACCGACAGGAACGCCGTCGCGGTCATGCCCACGTCCTCGCCGCGCGGGCCGTCGTCGGCGTCGTGCGCGGTGACCAGCACGACACCGGCGGCCAGGCGGGACATGGCGGCGCGGAACTCCTCGTTGCTCACCCCCTCAGCATGGGGGATGGCGGCGGCAGCGGTGGAAGGGGTCGTCTGGAGCACACCCGGAACGCTAGTCTCGGCCCTCCCGCACCCGCATCGGGCCAGGGAACCAGCCGGGGCCTAGGACCATGGGTCCAGCCGACGAGGCCGCCCAAACAGATGGTTGCGTGTTCAAGAAAGTGAGGGTGTGGCCATGGCGGACCCATCCGACCCTTCATCCTCTGATGTGACTTGAGTCACAGAGACCGGTATTTGTTGACCCTCTGTACCGGCGGGGCAGCTCGCTGTGATTCAGTGGCTCGGATACCGCAACAAGTACGCCAATCAGAACCCTGGAGTTTTGCTGTCGAAGTCTCGGGGAGAGCGAGCGATGGAGACCGAGTCGGAGCCCTACGTCCGTCTTGCGACCCTGCGGCAGCTGCACCAGGTGGTCGCTGACCTCAACACGGCCCGCAGCCTGGCCGACACCCTGCAGACCGTCGCCGACGGCGTCGTGGCCGGACTCGGATACGAGCTGGCGTGCGTCAATCTCGTCCGCCCCGACGGTGATCTCGTCGTCGCCGCCTTCGCCGGCAGCGCCGCGGCCGAGGCCCTGATCACCGGCCGCGTCGGCTCCCGCGAGTCCTGGGAGCGGCGGCTGTCGATGGGCGAGGCGTGGGGCGAGCTCCGCTTCATCCCGCACACCGAGGGCTGGGTCCTGATCGAGGACGACGTCCCGCAGTGGCACACCGAGGGCCCCGAGCCCCGCTTCGAGGACGAGTGGCACCCCCAGGACCGGCTCTACGCGCCCATGTGGGCGTCGGGCGGCGGGCGCGAGCTGCTCGGCGTGATCTCCGTGGACCGGCCCCGCAACGGGCGCAGGCCCGGCGCCTGGGGCCAGGAGGCCCTCCAGATGTACGCGTCGCAGGCCGCGATCGCGATCAGCAACGCCCGGCTGCGCGCCAACATGCAGCGCGCCCTGGTCCGCCTGGAGCGCGAACAGCAGGCGCTGCGGGCCAGCGAGGAATCCTTCCGGCAGGCGTTCGAGTACGCGCCGAGCGGGATGGCCATCGCCGAGATGGGCGGCGACCAGCACGGGCGGCTGCTGCGGACCAACGACGCCCTGTGCCGGCTGCTGGGCCGGCCCGCGTCCGCGATGCGGCGCTACTCGTTCGCGGACCTCGTCCACCCCGAGGACGTCGGCACGCTGCTGCGGACCTCCGCCGAGGGCGGCCGCGCCGAGATCAGGCTGGGACGCAGGGACGGCACCTATGTATGGGTGTCGCTGCGCAACTCGGTGGTCGCCGACACCGCCGACGGGCCGCGCTTCCTGCTCACCCACGTCGAGGACATCGAGGACCGCAAGCGCCACGAGCTCCAGCTCGCGCACCGGGCCTCGCACGACGCGCTGACCGGACTGCCGAACAGCGCCGAGCTGCGGGCGCGCCTGAGCGCGCGGCTGTGCGAGCGGCCGCACGCGGCGCCGTACGCGAGCGACATCCAGTCGCTGGACGCGGCGTACGAGGGCGACGGCGGCTTCGGCGCGGACGGCTTCGACTTCGGCGCGGTCGGCGGCCGGCCGTACGACCACCATGTGCACACCGTCGCACCGGACGACGAGATCGACGACGGCACGAAGGGCCTCGCGGTGCTCTTCTGCGACCTCGACGGCTTCAAGTCGATCAACGACCGGTTCGGACACCAGACCGGCGACGCGGTGCTGGTCGAGGTCGCGCGCCGGCTCACCACCGGCGTACGGGACGGGGACACGGTCGCGCGGCTCGGCGGGGACGAGTTCGTCGTGCTCGCCGACGGCCTCGGCGCGGCGGACGCCGCGGATCTGGCCGTACGGCTGCGGAACGCGATCATCCTGCCGATCAGGGTCGGCGGCCGCGGGGTGCGCGTCGGGGCGAGCTTCGGAATCGGCTGGGCGAGCTGCGGGATGTCCGTGGAGGAGGTCCTGCAGTCCGCCGATCAGCGGATGTACGTCGAGAAGCGGTCCCGTGCAAAGGTGCACCGCCGGGCCGGATGAGGCGCAGGCCACCCCTTGCGACCACTGCGACCGGGTAGGCTCGCCGCGTCGGCGATGTGCTGACGAGATGGTGAGGAGTGACCGGTATGACGGCCGCGAACAACGGCGCGAGCACGCCCGAGGACGACGACCCGTTCGGCTACCTGTACGAGGACGGGCAGGCCGCGGGCGCCACGCCGCCGGGGCAGGGTCGCGGCTACGGCTACCCCGGTCCCGCCCCGCAGCCAGGCGTCCCGCGGACCTCGTACAACCAGGTGCGCACGGTCGGCGAACGCCGTCAGTACGCCCAGCCGCCCGCCCAGGGGTTCCCGCAGCAGGGTTACGGCCAGCAGCCGACCGCCGCGTACGCCGCACCGGAGACGTACCCCGGCGGTGCGCAGACCCGGCAGATCCCGGCGCCGCCCCCGCAGGGCCGCGGCCGCGGTCCCAACACCCGGGGCCTGCTCATCGGCGCCGTCGCGGTCGTCGCGGTCGTCGTGATCGGCATCGGCGCGGCGCTGCTGACGAGCGGCGACGAGAAGAACGACGCGGGCGGCGACCCCGGCGCGAGCACGGGCCCGACGGCGGCGGACTCGGTCAAGCCGAGCGACGGTCCTTCGGACAAGCCCGAGGAGCCGGTCGCGCTCCCGAAGCAGGACGCGGTGACCCTGAAGCTGGGAGGCAGCGCGACCGCCGAGAACGTCATCCCCGGTGCGGAGGGCACCAGCGGTGCCTACGTGGCCGGCTTCAACGCCGTCGGCGCGTCGGTCACCTGGACCGCCCAGATGGAGAAGGAGGGCGAGTACCGGCTCTATGTGCGCTACGCCGTCCCCGCCAAGGACGCGAACGCGACGCTGACGGTCAACGGCAAGGCGAACACCAACCCGCTCGGGCTCAAGAACTTCATCAACTCCTCGGACCCCAACCTGGAGAAGAACTGGCAGACGACGTGGGCGCCGGTGACTCTGAAGGAAGGCGTGAACGAGATCAAGATCTCGTGTGAGGCCGGCAACCAGTGCGACGCCGTTCTGGACTGGCTTCAGGTCAGCGACGGGGCGCTCTGAGAGGCCGCTCGGTCACCCGAGGCGGGTTACGCCTCTCGCCCGCAGCGGGCTCATGCTCCTGAGGGAGCCGTCACCGTGATCTGCGGCAGGAGTTTCTCGTACGCCGCGGCGTCGTACTCGCCCGCCGCGGGGGCCAGCACCGTGGCCGCCGACAGGGCGACGGCGCGGGCCAGCCGGTCGGGCCACGGGAGCCCTTCGACCAGGCCGGACAGCAGACCTGCCACGGCGGAGTCGCCCGCGCCGGTCGGATTGCCCCGGACCGCCGTGGGCGGGGACGCCTGCCAGACGCCGTCGGGGGTGGCCGCGACCAGGCCGTCTGGGCCGAGCGAGCCGACGACCGCGTGCGCGCCGCGGCGGCGGGCGTCGCGGGTGGCGCGCAGTGGTTCGCGGGAGCCGGTGAGCCGGGCGAGCTCGTCGGCGTTCGGCTTGATCAGGTCGGGGCGGGCGGCGATGCCGCGGCGCAGCGGTTCGCCGCTGGTGTCGAGGAGGACGGGCACGCCGGCGGCACGGGCACGGCGGACCAGTTCGGCGTAGGCGCCGACGTGGATGCCCGGAGGCAGGCTGCCGCAGAGCGCGACCGCGTCGGCCTCGGCGAGGAGGGACGCGTACGCGGCGAGGAACGCGGACCATTCCTCGGGCGTGACGGTCGGGCCCGGCTCGTTGAGCTGCGTGGTGTCGCCGCTCGCGTCGTCGACGACGGCGACGGTGCGGCGGGTGGTGCCCGCGACGGGGACGAACGCGTCGCGTGGGGCGAGCGGCGCGAGCATCTCGCGCAGCACGGCGCCGGTGTGCCCGCCGGCGAAGCCGGTGACGACGGTCTCGTGGCCGAGGGCGCTGAGCACGCGGGCGACGTTGACGCCCTTGCCGCCGGGGCGTTCGCGGACCTCGGCGACGCGGTGCGTGGTGTGCGGGGTGAGGGCGGCGATCTTGTACGTGATGTCCAGGGCGGCGTTGAGCGTGACCGTAAGGATCACTCGTCTGCACCCCCGGATAGTGCGCCTGCCGTACTCGTACGGGTCCTGATCATGCCAAACAGAAGGCGGTCGGCCCAAGACCTGGTGACCAACCGCCTTGCCGGGGTTTGCGTAGAAATCACACCACTTGTGGTGCAACCACCCATTCACCGCGGCGCATCACGCCCTTGAGCGCGAACTCCTCGTCGAGGACGACCAGGTCCGCGTACTTGCCGGGCTCCAGCGAGCCGACCTCGTCGTACACGCCGAGCAGCTTCGCCGGGTTGGCCGAGATGGCGGTCACGACGTCCGCGACCGCGATGCGGTCGACGGTGACGGCCCGCTTGAACGCCGTGTCCAGGGTGAGCGTGGAACCGGCGATCGAGTCGCCCTCCACGAGCCGCGCGACGCCCTCCTTGACCTCGACCTCCAGCGGTCCGAGCTGGTAGCGGCCGTCGCCGAAGCCCGCCGCGTCCATCGCGTCGGTGATGAACGCGACCCGGCCGGCGCCCGCGCTGCGGAAGGCGAGCTCCAGGGCCGCCGGGTGCAGGTGGGTGCCGTCGTTGATGAGCTCGACGGTGACCCGCTCGTCCTCGAGCAGCGCGGCGATCGGTCCGGGCGCGCGGTGGCCGAGCGCGGGCATGGCGTTGAACAGGTGCGTGGCGACGGTGGCGCCGGCGTCGATCGCCTCACGGGTCTGCTCGTACGTGGCGTCCGTGTGCCCGATCGCCGCGATGACGCCGTGCTCGGACAGCAGCCGTACGGAGTCGATGCCGCCCGGCAGTTCGGTGGCGAGCGTCATCATCCTCGCGGTGCCGCGCGCCGCGTCGACCAGTTTGCGGACCTCGGCCGGGTCGGGGTCGCGCAGCAGCGCCTCGCTGTGGGCGCCCTTGCGGCAGGGCGAGATGAACGGGCCCTCGAAGTGGATGCCCGCGAGGTCGCCCTGTTCGACGAGCTCGGACAGGAAACCGGCGCGGTGCGCGAGGAAGTCCATGTCGCCGGTGACGGTGGAGGCGACCAGGGTGGTCGTGCCGTGGTGGCGGTGCGTCTGCACGCCCCGGAGCACCTCGTCGGCGGTGCCGGAGGTGAAGGAGGCTCCGCCGCCGCCGTGGTTGTGGAGGTCCACGAAGCCGGGGACGATCCAGTGCCCGGACAGGTCGAGCGCGGGGGCGTCGCCGGGTGCGGACGCGGCGATCCTCGTGCCCTCGACGGCGATCCGGCCGTTCTCCACGGTCCCGGTCGGCAGCACCACACGGGCTCCGGCGAGAACGGTGCTCGTGGTGCTTCCGGTGCTGGCGGCCATCAGGCGGTTACCTCCGTGAGTAGATCCCAGGCGAGCAGTCCTGCGCCCAGGCACCCGGCGGTGTCCCCGAGGGCCGCCGGGACGATGTCGGGCAGCTGCTGGAACGTGACGCGTTCCTCGACGGCCGCCCGCAGCGGTGTGAACAAGGTTTCCCCGGCCTCGGCGAGGCCGCCACCGATGATCAGCGTGCGGGGGTCCAGCAGGGTGAGCGCGGTGACGAGCCCGTCGGCGAGCGCGTCCACGGCGTCCTGCCAGACCCGCAGGGCCGCCGGGTCGCCGGACTCGACGGCCTTGGCGCAGTCGGCGGCGTCGGCGCCCGGGTCGCCAGAGGCAGCGGCCCAGGCACGGGTGACGGCGGAGGCGGAGGCGAGGGTCTCCAGGCAGCCGCGCCGGCCGCAGCCGCACTCGGGGCCGCCGGGCCGTACGACGACGTGGCCGATCTCGCCCGCGCAGCCGTGCGCGCCGGCCTCGATGGTCCCGTCGATGCCGATGGCGCCGGCGATGCCGGTGCCGAGAGGGACGAAGAGGAACCGGTCGGCGCCGCGGCCCGCTCCGATCCGGCCCTCGGCGAGGCCGCCGGTGCGGACGTCGTGGCCGAGGGCGACGGGCACGCCGCCGAGCCGCTCGGCGAGCAGGTCACGGAGGGGGACGCCGCGCCAGCCGAGGTTGGCGGCGTAGACGGCGATGCCGCGTTCGGCGTCGACGATGCCGGGCACGGCGAGTCCGGCGGCCTCGGCCGGGCGGCCGAGGTGCGCCTGGCCGTGGGCGCGGAGGTCCGCCGCGAAGTCGAGGATGGACGCGACGACGGCGTCGGCTCCCCGGTCCCGCCCCGTGGCGCGCCGCGCCTCGTGCAGCAGTGTCCCGTCCGCCCCGACCAGGGCGGCCTTCATTCCGGTGCCGCCCACATCGAGGGCGATGACGTGTCTCACGAAGACAGTGTGGCGCGTGGACCGGGAACAGGTCTAGTCCAGTAGGGGGGATTGTTGTCGCGCCATACAAAAGCGCGAGCCGTGATGGGGTGCGCCCTGGCGGGGCGTTGTGAAAGCGATACCGGCAATGGTGTAGACCTCATGAACGGACATGGAAGAATCGATGCTCGTCTCGCAGGACGTCACGGGGGACCGACCGGGGCAAATCGACAACTGACAGCAGAGGGTGGGGGAGTGCCGTGAAGCGGCCCTTCAGAGGTCTGACCGCGGCAGTCGCCGCACTCGGCACGACGGTCGCGCTGAGCGGCTGCGGCAACGAATCCGACCACGTCACCCTCAAGCTGGTGGCCGCCGACTACGACGTCGCCGGCGGCGAGAGCAGCAAGACCTACTGGGCCGACCTCACGGCCGCGTTCGAGGCCGAGAACCCCGGCATCGAGGTCGAGGTCCAGATCGAGTCCTGGAACGACGTCGACCGCAAGGTCGCCGAGATGGTCGAGGCCGGAGAGGCCCCCGACATCGCGCAGATCGGCTCCTACGCCGACTACGCGGCCGCCGACAAGCTCTGGTCCGCGGACCAGCTGCTCTCCATCCCCGTGCAGTCCAACTTTCTCGGCCCGCTCACCGAGGCGGGCGAGCAGAAGCGCACCCAGTACGGACTGCCCTTCGTCGCCTCGACCCGGCTGCTCTTCTACAACAAGAAGCTGTTCGCCGAGGCCGGCGTCGAGGACGAGCCGAAGACCTGGGCCGACCTGGAGGAGGCCGCCCGGAAGCTGAAGGCCGGCACCGGCGCCACCTACCCCTTCGCCCTGCCGCTCGGGCCCGAGGAGGCCCAGGCCGAGACGATGATGTGGCTGCTCAGCGGCGGCGACGGCTACACGGACCCGGTCGACAAGTACACGATCGACTCGCAGCGCAACGTCGACACCTTCCAGTGGCTGAAGGACCACCTCGTCGAGGAGGGCCTGACCGGTCCGGTCGCCCCCGGGAAGCTCAACCGCAAGGACGCCTTCGCGGCGTTCACGCGCGGCGAGGTCGGCATGCTCAACGGCCACCCCTCCCTCATGCAGGCCGCCGAGAAGAAGGGCATCGAGGTCGGCAAGGTCGCCCTGCCGGGCCGGCACGGCGAGGCCAAGGCGTCGATGGGCGTCGCCGACTGGATCATGGGCTTCAAGGAGAACGGGCACCGCAAGGAGATCGGCACGTTCCTCGACTTCGTCTTCACCGACAAGAACGTCCTGGACTTCGCCGACCAGAACGACCTGCTCCCGGTGACCGTCTCCGCCTCCGAGGCGATGGAGCTGGACCCGGCGCACAAGGACCTGAAGGCGTTCCTGCAGGAGCTGCCCGGTTCCGTTCTCCCGCCCGTCGGCAAGACGTCGTGGGCCGCGGTCAGCGAGAGCGTCAAGAAGAACATCGGCAAGGCGGTCGAGCCGGGCGGAAGCCCCGCGAGCGTCCTCGGCCGCATCGCCCGCGAGGCCGATGCGGCGGAAGCCGCGGAGTAGCCGCGCCCGGGCGGGGCGAGCGGGCACCGATGTCCCCGAGGGTGTCCCCGTGCGCCTCCTCGCGGCGATAGGTTGGTTCGTATGACCGACGAGCCCACGCTGACCGAGCGTGAGCGCGCCGTCCTAGGGGTGGAGCGACGGTCCTGGGCCGGGCCCGGGGCCAAGGAGCGGGCGATCAGGGAGCAGCTGGGGATGTCCCCGGTGCGCTACTACCAGCTCCTCAACGCCCTCCTCGACGACCCGCGCGCCCTCGCCCACGACCCTGTCACCGTCAACCGGCTTCGCCGTGTGAGGGACGCCAGGAGAAGTCGCCGATAAGGTCGGGTGCATGGGCAGCTCCCCGTACGCACACACTCTGCCGACGCCGTCCACCCCCGCAGGCCGCGACGGGCTCGCGGCACTGCTCGACCGGCCCGCCGGGGCCGTCGTGGCCCTCGATTTCGACGGCACGCTCGCCGAGATCGTGCCCGACCCCGAGCAGGCGCGCGCCCACCCCGCCGCCGTACCGGCGCTGGCCGCCCTCGCCCCGAAGATCGCGTCCGTCGCGGTGATCACGGGCCGGCCCGCCGGGGTCGCCGTGCGCTACGGAGGTTTCGCGGGCGTCGAGGGTCTCGACCACCTGGTGGTCCTCGGGCACTACGGCGCCGAGCGCTGGGACGCCCTCACCGGGACCGTGAACGCGCCCGCGCCGCACCCCGGTGTCGCCGCCGCGCGTGCGGAGCTGCCCGGCTTCCTCGACGGCCACGGTGCCTGGCACGGCACGTGGATCGAGGAGAAGGGCCGGGCCGTCGCCGTGCACACGCGCCGCGCGGAGGATCCGCAGGGCGCCTACGAGGCCCTGCGCGAACCGCTCGCCGCGCTCGCCTCCCGCCACGGCCTGATCCTGGAGCCGGGCCGCATGGTCCTGGAACTGCGCCCGCCGGGCATGGACAAGGGCGTCGCGCTCGCGGAGTACGTGCGGGAGGTGGGCGCCACGGCCGTGCTCTACGCCGGGGACGACCTGGGCGACCTGCCCGCGTACGGCGCGGTCGAGAAGCTGCGGTCGGACGGGGTGCCGGGACTGCTGGTGTGCAGTGGCACCGAGGTCCCGGAGCTGGCGTCCCGCGCGGATCTGGTGGTGCCGGGGCCGGGGGCGGTGGCGTCGCTGCTGGCGGCGCTGGCGGAACGGGTCTAGCCCTGCGGGCTGCGTTTTCCCCACCCCGCCCCTTCCCGAACTGGGGCTTCGCCCCAGACCCCGTACCGCGCTTCGCGCGGTGTCCTCAATCTCCCCCTACGGCCTGGCGGCCGTGGGAGGGACCCCCGGACGGGCTCCTCCGGAGCCCCCGGGCGTCATGCCCGCAGGGCCTCCAGTTGGTCCAGGAACCAGCGCCGCGGCGGCAGCGACGTCGCCGCCGCCGACAGGCGCTTGGTGCGCTCCGCCCGTTCGGCGTCCGGCATCGTCAGCGCCGCGTGCAGCGCCTCCGCCGTGCCGGTCACGTCGTACGGGTTGACCGTGATCGCGTCCTCGCCCAGGTCCCAGTACGCCCCCGCCTCGCGGGACAGCACCAGCGCGCACCCCGCGTCCGAGACGACCGGGACCTCCTTGGCGACCAGGTTCATGCCGTCCCGGATGGGGTTGACGAGGGCGACGTCGGCCAGCCGGTACGCGGCGAGCGAGCGGGCGAAGTCGTCCTTGACGTGGACGACGACCGGGGTCCAGCCCGCGGTGCCGTACCGCTCGTTGATCTCGGCGGCGATCCGGGAGACCTCGGCCGTGTAGTCCCGGTAGACCGCGAGGTCCTGCCGCGACGGGTAGGCGAGTGCGATGTGGACGACCCGCTCGCGCCACTCGGGGCGGGTCTCCAGCAGCTCCTGGTACGCCAGCAGACCACGCACGATGTTCTTGGACAGCTCGGTCCGGTCGACGCGCACGATCGTCCTGCGGCCCTCGCCCACCTGCTCGCGCAGCTGCGCCATCTGTTCCGCCACGTCCGGCCGGTGCGCCCGCTCGCGCAGGAAGTCCGCGTCGGCGCCGAGCCCGTGGACCCCGATCTCCGTCGTGCCGGTGCCGCCGGTGACCCGCTCGCAGCACGCGGCGAACGCGTCCGCCCACCGCTGCGTCAGGAAGCCCAGCCGGTCCGCGCCCAGCATCCCCCGCAGCAGCTCCTCGGCGACGTCGTCCGGCAGCAGCCCGAAGTAGTCCGGGGGCGCCCACGGCGTGTGCGTGAAGTGGCCGATCCGCAGGTCGGGGCGCATCTGGCGCAGCATCCCCGGCACCAGCGCGAGGTGGTAGTCCTGCACGAGCACCGCCGCGCCCTGTGCCGCTTCGGCGGCCAGCGCCTCGGCGAAGGCACTGTTGTAGGCCCGGTAGGCGTCCCACTGCCGACGGAACTCCCGGTCGAAGACCGGCTCCAGCGGAGTCTGGTAGAGCATGTGGTGCACGAACCACAGCACCGAGTTCGCGATGCCGTTGTATGCGTCGGAGTGGATGGCCGGATCGATGTCGAGCATCCTGACGCCCGGCTCGCTCACCCCGCGCCGCACGGCCTCGCGGTCGCCGTCGCCGAGGGCGGCGCACACCCACAGCGACTGCGCGTCGGAGCCGATCGCGGAGAGGCCGGAGACGAGGCCGCCTCCGCCGCGGCGGGCGTCGAGCCCGCCCTTGCCGTCCGGTGAGTAGGAGACCGGGCCGCGGTTGGAGGCGACGAGGATCTGAGCAGCGTCGGTGACCATGTGGCGAACCTAGCCCGTCCCGTATGGCCTCAAACGTGCGTGCGGCCGCGCCGTGGGTCAGTGTCACGTTTCCGGCCACGGGCGGCCGCGACGGCGACCGCGCCCGCCGCGGTCAGGCTGAGTGCGACCCCGCCGAGCAGCCACAGCTGCTCGGCGGTGGAACCGGTGCGGGCCGGCTCACCGGTGTGCCGCGGCCCCTCGGCGGCCAGGGCCGGCGCCGTGCCCTGGATCCCGCGCATGACGTCCATGAAGTCGGTGAGGTCCATGAGGTTCATACAGGGGAAAGTTAGACAAAATGGATGGAGGTATCGGCTTATGCCGCGCGACGCGCCGCGTACTCACCGATCTCGCGCATAGGCGGCCGCTCCTCGGTGTCCACCGGGTGGTTCCGCGGCACGAATCCGTGCTCGCCGCGCACGAACTGGGTGAGCTCCGGCCGCACCAAATGGCCGCGGGCCAGCCTCAGTTGCGCCGTGCGGTAGATCGTCGCCGCCATCCGGCCAAGAGCCTGCCCGTCCTGGTGGCGGTGCCTGCGCGTGCCCACGTCGACCTGTGCGAGCGCGTCGAGTCCCACCAGGTTGAGGGCGTCCACCAGCAGGCCCAGCTCCACTCCGTAACCGACCGGGAACGGCAGTTGCTCCAGCAGGGAGCGCCGGGCCGCGTACTCGCCACCCAGCGGCTGGACGAAACCGGCCAGTTGCGGCCAGTGCAGGTTCAGCAGCGGCCGCGCCACCAGCTCCGTCACCCGGCCACCCTGAGCGGGGGCGGCACCGAGCGGGCGGTCGTACATCGCCTTGACGAACTGCACTTCGGGGTCGGTCAGCAGCGGCCCGACGATCCCGACGACGAAGTCCGGGGAGAACGCGCGCAGGTCCGCGTCGACGAAGCACACGATGTCACCAGTGGTCACCATCAGTGACCGCCAGAGCACATCGCCCTTGCCCGGCACCGCCGGTATGCGCGGCAGGACGGCGTCCCGGTGGACCACCCGCGCGCCCGCCGCGGCGGCCACCTCGGCCGTGCGGTCGCTCGACGCCGAGTCGATCACCACCAGTTCGTCGACCAGCGGAACGGGGCCCGACATCAGCGCGTCGCGTATCGTGGAGACGATCTCCCCGACCGTCTCCTCCTCGTTCAGGGCCGGCAGCACCACGCTGACCGTGGTGTTCTTCTTGGCGGCCAGCAGCCGGCCGAGAGGGCGGTCGGCCACCGACCAGGATCGTCGGGCGAGCCAGCGCTCCACCTCATCCAGCACGTGATCTCCATCTCGCGGATCGGACGACCATCTCAAGCGTCCAGGGGTTCGGTTACAGTCTTGAACAACGCGCATGGCCGCCGCATGTCGGGGTCACCGCGCCGACAATCGAATACCGCTCATCCAGAGGGGCAGAGGGATACGGCCCGTTGAAGCCCCGGCAACCCTCCAGCCGATCTCTGCGCACATCGCGCGAGGCTCACGGCTAGGGAAGGTGCCAATTCCGTCTCGCGGCGAGATGCGCCGCGGGGAAGATGAGGAGAAAGGGCCTCGCCTCCATGGCTGTGCAGACTGTTGCCACCACCAACGAATC
Source organism: Streptomyces sp. NPDC002867 (assembly GCF_053591895.1). Lineage (NCBI taxonomy): Bacteria > Bacillati > Actinomycetota > Actinomycetes > Kitasatosporales > Streptomycetaceae > Streptomyces > Streptomyces sp. NPDC002867. The sequence continues at coordinate 80,205 of NZ_JBSFUR010000007.1, forward strand.
CGCTGGTTCCACCGGATCCGTCGACCTGGGCCCCGCCTCCGGGCTCTCCTGTCGCGAGTGCGGCGAGCGGTTCGACCTCGGTCCGATCTTCGCGTGCGAGGTCTGTTTCGGGCCGCTCGAAGTCGCGTACGACGTGCCGAGCGGCGACCCCGAAGCCCTGCGCGAGCAGATCGAGTCCGGCCCCGAGAACATCTGGCGCTACGCCCCGCTGCTGCCCGTCCCTGCCGACGTCGCGGACAAGCCCAACCTGAACCCCGGCTGGACCAAGCTCGTCAAGGCCGACAACCTCGCCCGTGAGCTGGGCGTCGAGGCCGGCAAGCTGTTCGTCAAGGACGACTCCGGCAACCCGACGCACTCCTTCAAGGACCGCGTCGTCGCCCAGGCCCTGGAGGCCGCCCGCGCCTTCGGCTTCACCACCCTCTCCTGCTCCTCCACCGGCAACCTCGCGGGCGCAGTCGGCGCCGCGGCGGCCCGTGCCGGCTTCCGCTCCTGCGTGTTCATCCCGCACGACCTGGAGCAGGGCAAGGTCATCATGGCCGCGGTCTACGGCGGTGAACTGGTCGGCATCGAGGGCAACTACGACGACGTCAACCGCTTCTGCTCCGAGCTCATCGGGGACCCGGCCGGCGAGGGCTGGGGCTTCGTGAACGTCAACCTCCGCCCGTACTACGCCGAGGGCTCCAAGACGCTCGCGTACGAGATCTGCGAGCAGCTCGGCTGGCGGCTGCCCGACCAGATCGTCATCCCGATCGCCTCCGGCTCCCAGCTCACCAAGATCGACAAGGGGCTGCAAGAGCTGATCAAGCTGGGTCTGGTCGAGGACAAGCCCTACAAGATCTTCGGCGCCCAGGCCGAGGGCTGCTCCCCGGTGTCCGTCGCCTTCAAGGCGGGCCACGACGTGGTCAAGCCGCAGAAGCCCGACACCATCGCCAAGTCCCTGGCGATCGGCAACCCGGCCGACGGCCCGTACGTCCTGGACATCTGCCGCCGCACCGGCGGCGCGGTCGAGGACGTCACCGACGAGCAGATCGTGGACGCGATCAAGCTGCTGGCCCGCACGGAGGGCATCTTCACGGAGACCGCAGGCGGCACGACCCTCGGTGTGGCGAAGAAGCTGATCGAGGCCGGTGCCATCGACCCGTCCCTCACCACGGTCGTCGTCAACACGGGTGACGGCCTGAAGACCCTCGACGCGGTGGCGCCCACGACGGGTATGACCGCTGTCATCCGACCCAACCTGGACTCTTTCCGAGAGGCTGGCCTCGCATGAGCGTCAACGTCCGTATCCCCACCATCCTCCGCACGTACACGGGCGGGCAGGCCGAGGTTCCCGCCGAGGGCGCGACCCTGGCCGAGGTCATCGCGGACCTGGAGAAGAACCACACGGGCATCGCGGCCCGCGTCCTGGACGACCAGGGCAAGCTGCGCCGCTTCGTCAACGTGTACGTGAACGACGACGACGTCCGCTTCGAGCAGGGCCTGGAGACGGCGACGCCGGACGGTGCGGGCGTCTCGATCATCCCCGCCGTCGCCGGCGGCTGATCTCCTCCGCGTCACACCGCGTTATCAGAATTGCCCCGTCCGCGAGAGAAGCGGAGGGGGCAATTCTGCATGGTTGAGCGCGGTAGAGTCTGGGAAGCCCCCTCCGCCGGCCGCTCGGCAATGCGTTCCCGCTCCACAAGAATGCGCCAAAGTAAGCGATCGAAATGCGTCGAAAGTGGCACTTTGCCGGGCCCGACTTGCCCTGGAATTCAATGAATTCGCATGGATCGGCCGATCGGTCCTGCCCAGATTTCTCGTCCGATTGACCTGTTGCAGAGGGCAGTTGGGCAGATACATTCAGCCGCGGTCGACGCGTTCCGGCGCACACCCCTCCTGCTGGGGTGAGGTCTGACCCGGGTCCGCGAAGTGCGGTCCTGTGCAAGGGCCAGTAATAGGGGAGTTAGGCATGGCTCAGGGCACCGTCAAGTGGTTCAACGCGGAGAAGGGGTACGGCTTCATCGCGGTCGACGGTGGTGCGGATGTTTTCGTCCACTACAGTGCGATCCAGATGGACGGATACCGCACCCTTGAAGAGGGTCAGCGAGTCGAGTTCGAGATCTCGCAGGGCCAGAAGGGTCCGCAGGCTGACATGGTCAAGCTCGCCGTCTGATCCAACTGATCCAGGCGCGTTCGGCCACCGACGCACTCACGCGCGAGGGGTCCGCATCCCACAGACCGGGATGCGGGCCCCTCGTGCTTCGTCGCGAGGTCCGCCGTGGCCCTCGCCGTGAGGGCTGCCGTGACGGCCGCCGTGGGAGCCGCCCGCCGTGCGCCGTGAAGGCCGTCCGTCGTGCGCCGTGAGCGTGAGGCGCTTGCACTCTCCGGGGGCGAGTGCTAATCATTGGCGTTAGCACTCTCCCAGTGAGAGTGACAGAACTTGGATCGGGTCGGTGAGGTCCGCAGGCCGGGTGGGGCAAGGAACCACACGGCGCGCAGGCCGTCCGTCGCGGGCGCCGGATGCGATCCGAAGCAATCCACCCCAGTCCGGGAGGACCACTTCACATGGCCAAGATCATCGCGTTCGACGAGGAGGCACGGCGCGGTCTCGAGCGCGGGATGAACCAGCTCGCCGACGCCGTCAAGGTCACCCTTGGCCCCAAGGGTCGCAACGTCGTCCTCGAGAAGAAGTGGGGCGCCCCCACGATCACCAACGATGGTGTGTCCATCGCCAAGGAGATCGAGCTCGAGGACCCGTACGAGAAGATCGGCGCCGAGCTGGTCAAGGAAGTCGCCAAGAAGACGGACGACGTCGCCGGTGACGGTACGACCACCGCGACCGTTCTCGCCCAGGCGCTCGTCCGCGAGGGTCTGCGCAACGTGGCCGCCGGCGCCAACCCGATGGCCCTCAAGCGCGGCATCGAGAAGGCCGTCGAGGCCGTCTCCGGCGCCCTGCTCGAGCAGGCGAAGGATGTCGAGACCAAGGAGCAGATCGCTTCCACGGCCTCCATCTCCGCCGCCGACACCCAGATCGGTGAGCTCATCGCCGAGGCCATGGACAAGGTCGGCAAGGAAGGCGTCATCACCGTCGAGGAGTCCCAGACCTTCGGTCTGGAGCTGGAGCTCACCGAGGGTATGCGCTTCGACAAGGGCTACATCTCGGCGTACTTCGCCACCGACATGGAGCGTATGGAGGCGTCCCTCGACGACCCGTACATCCTGATCGTCAACTCCAAGGTCGGCAACGTGAAGGACCTCCTTCCGCTGCTGGAGAAGGTCATGCAGTCCGGCAAGCCGCTGCTGATCATCGCCGAGGACGTCGAGGGCGAGGCCCTGTCCACGCTCGTCGTGAACAAGATCCGCGGCACCTTCAAGTCCGTCGCCGTCAAGGCCCCGGGCTTCGGCGACCGCCGCAAGGCCATGCTGAACGACATCGCCATCCTCACGGGCGGCACGGTCATCTCCGAGGAGGTCGGCCTCAAGCTCGAGAACGCCGGCCTGGACCTGCTGGGCCGCGCCCGCAAGGTCGTCATCACCAAGGACGAGACCACGATCGTCGACGGTGCCGGTGACAGCGACCAGGTTGCCGGTCGCGTCAACCAGATCCGCGCCGAGATCGAGAACAGCGACTCGGACTACGACCGCGAGAAGCTCCAGGAGCGCCTCGCGAAGCTGGCCGGCGGCGTGGCCGTCATCAAGGCCGGCGCCGCGACCGAGGTCGAGCTCAAGGAGCGCAAGCACCGCATCGAGGACGCCGTTCGCAACGCGAAGGCGGCCGTCGAGGAGGGCATCGTCGCCGGTGGTGGCGTGGCGCTGATCCAGGCCTCCTCGGTCTTCGAGAAGCTCGAGCTCCAGGGCGACGAGGCGACCGGCGCCAACGCCGTGAAGCTCGCGCTCGAGGCCCCGCTCAAGCAGATCGCCGTCAACGGTGGTCTCGAGGGTGGCGTCATCGTGGAGAAGGTGCGCAACCTGCCCGTCGGCCACGGTCTGAACGCCGCGACCGGCGAGTACGTCGACATGATCGCCGAGGGCATCATCGACCCCGCGAAGGTCACCCGTTCCGCTCTGCAGAACGCGGCCTCCATCGCGGCGCTGTTCCTCACCACCGAGGCCGTCATCGCCGACAAGCCGGAGAAGGCCTCCGCGCCTGCCGGTGGCGGCATGCCGGGCGGTGACATGGACTTCTGATCCTTCGCGGATCGGCAGTTCAGAAGCTGTACGGACCGAGGGCGGCACCCCACTCCCAGGGGTGCCGCCCTCGGGCGTTCCCCTGGGCCCTCCCTTTATGGGGTGGGGCAAACCCCCCCGGTGGAAACGTGCGGGGACGCGACGGTGACCCGGTCCCTGTCGCGGGGGAGCGGCCGGGAAGGGACGTGTCCTGCGCGGGTCAGCCGGCGTAGTCCTTGAGCTTCTCGGTTTCGAGGGTGATGTCGACGGGGTGGGGGAGTTCAACCGTCTCGCCGTATCCGTAGGTCCGTACGAGGTGGTAGAAGCCCTCCTTGGGCTCGCTGTGGACGACGACGGTGTGGGAATCGCGGTCGACCAGGAGGTACACGGGGATCTCGGCCCGTGCGTAGCCGTCGCGCTTCTCGACCCGGTCGCGGCGCTCGGTGTCGAAGTCGTGCGAGGTGACCTCGACGGTCATGAGCACTCCCTCGGTGCTCGACCACTCACCGTGGCCGGCGAAGTGGCCGGACGGAACGAGCGTGCCGTCCGGGCGGCAGCGGCCCTTGCGGTAGCCCTCGATCACGAGCCCACGCTCGGGGTAGAGATCAAGGTCCGGGCGGTGTTGCATGCACTGTCGCAGCAGCCACATGAAGATTGCTCCGTGGTCACCGTTGGGCACGGGCTTGACCCTCAGCCTTCCGTTGATGAGTTCGAGCGTCACCGTCTCGGGGGCATGACGGGCGAGCTCCTCGAAGTCCTCGACGGACATCTCGGGACTGTCGGCGCTGATGTGGGTCATGGCTTCGCCTCCTCCCCACCATCGTGCCCCGCTCATGGGGTGAGTGAGCTGCGATGTCATGAAGGTGACCTCTCAGGGGTGCGGGACGCCGCCGCGCGGGCCAGGGTCGCCAGGGCGTGGACGCGGGCCGGTGGGAGCGTCGGGGGCGGGGCCGTGCGGGCACCTCGGCAGCGGGCGCACTTGCCGGACCGCAGGTCTCCCGCGCCGGCCGGATGTCCGCACTCGGCGCATTCGAGGATGCGGACCGGGCGGGGCTTCGCTGGCGGTGCGGGTGGGAGCTTGTCGATCAGGCGGCGGCGGGCCAGCGCAGCCGGGTGGTGGACCGGGACCGGGAGGCCGTCCGTGAGCGCGTGCACCACCTGCCGCTCGGTGACCTCCCGCGCGAACCACTCGTCCACCAGCGGCGCGAGCGCCGTGCAGTCGGCGTGGGACAGTGACATCACCGGGTTCGTCCGGCCCAGTGCGGCCAGCAGGATGTATGCGCGTGAGCGGGTGGGCCGACGTCTGTCGGCCTCCTCGGGCGGGACGTCGCCCTTCGCGTACGCCGTCCACCATGCGTCGTCCCGCGCGGTACGGGACCACCACGTGCGGGTGACCCACTGTGTGCTGCCCGAGGCCACCGTGACCGACTCCAGGCCGCGGCGCAGATGGCCCGCCGCGATCAGGTGGTTGAGCGCCTTCCCGACTTCCGTCTGGCCGTACGGGGTGTACTTGGCCAGCGTCTTCACGGAGATGTCGCTGTTGTCCGGCAGCCTGTCGATGTACGCGGCGATCGCCCCCTCGCGGGGCGGGAGGTGCGTGAAGTCGTCGGCGGTACGTGGAAGTTGGTCGGAAACCGTCCGTTTGCCGTAGCCGGGGTTGGCGAGGGGGTGCTGGGCAGCACTAAGCTGGATGTCATCCATGGGATCGCTCGTTTCGATCTCGATGGTCAGACCCCCGCAGGTGTTCCCGCACCTGTCGGGGGTTGTTCGTTTATCGGAACGCTAGAGCGTGATGACGCTCCGTGGCAAGTCGGTCGCGGAAAGTCCACGTGCATGCCAACCGGCAGGGTGGGAGGGTGGGTTGAGGCCCTTCCTTCCCTTCCGCAGAAAAGGCGCTCGGCTCTCGACGCCCGAGATCCGGGACGGTTACGTGCGCTTCAGGCCGGCGACGAACATCGACCAGGCGGCGGCCGGGAAGACCAGGCGCGGGCCGTCGGGGTTCTTGGAGTCGCGGACGGGGACGATGCCGGGGTGGGCGTCGGCGACTTCGAGGCACTCGCCGCCGCTGCCGCCGCTGTAGCTGGACTTGCGCCAGACGGCCGCCGTCACGTCGTACTCAGGGCTGCTGATCTCCATGCGCGTCATCCTCCGCCACTGACTCGATCAGGGCCAAGGATGTTTCCGGCGACAGCGCGCTGGCCCTGAGGAGATCGTAGGTCAGGGCGTGACGGGTGACCGTTGCCGGATCGTCCTCCAACTGTCCTGATCCCAGGCCCTGGAGATAGGCGAGTGGCGGTGCGTCGGGGAAGGTCATCAGCTTGATCGGCCCTTCCAGGGAGGCGTGCGCGCCCGCGTCGAACGTCATCACCTGCACGATGATCCGGTGGCGCCGGGCCAGGTCCGCCACATGTCGCAGCGCCTCCTTCGTCCCCACGACCTTCCGGCGTAACACCGCCTCGTCCAGCACCGTCCACAACAACGGCTTTGTCGGATCGGCGAGCAGACGCGCGCGGTCCAGTCTCGCCTCCACCAGATCGTTGATCGCCTCCTCCGTCGCCGTCGGGTGATACGCCCGGAACACCGCCCGCGCGTAGGCCTCCGTCTGCAACAGCCCCGGGATGAGCAGCGGCTCGTAGACGCGGATCGTCTCCGCCATCGCCTCCGCCTCCGCCGCCTCCGCGAAGTGGTCCGGATACTGCGACTTGTTGGACACCTCGCAGTTGCGCGTGAAGAAGTCCTCCGTACCCAACACCTCGTCCAGTTGGACCGCGTGCTCGCGCAGGATGCGGCGTGTGCCCGCCTCCATCTGGCCGATGTAGGAGCCGCTCACGAACAGCGGACGGCCCAACTCGTCCTGGGTGAGGCCCGCCTTCATGCGGGCGTGGCGCAGTTCCGCGCCGAGCAGTGCCCGGGGTGAGGTGGACGGGTCGAGATCCTTGGGTCCGGGCATGGTGCAACTCCTGGATCAGCAGGTCGCGTTGTTGGGCCGCTGTCTCTTCCCAGGCTAGCGAGGTGCGCACACGCTGGGTGAGGAAAGCGAACACTCAGTGGTGGAGGTGCCAGGCATGGTGGATGCGGTGCGATCGGCGGAGCGGCTGCGGGCCGCCGAGGAGGTGGTCGCCCAGCTCAGGGACGGGCTCGACGTGGTGTCGGTGACGCTCCCGTCGCTGCGGGTCGACCCCGTCTCGCTCGCGAGTGAGATGCCGTATCCGCTGGTGGACCTGGGGCGTTGCAACCTCGACACGGCACTGCGGCTGGCCGCCGTTCTGCAGGGGCTGGAGAAGTGACGGCCGACGTCCCGGAGCTCGGGGCCTACGCCGTCGACGCGCGCGACGGGCGGGTGGGGGTGGTGATGGGGTGGGTCGGTACGTATGTCCAACTGCGGCCGCCGGGCGGGGGCCGGGAGTGGGACTGCCCGCCCGGGGACGTACGGCCGGCCCCGCCCGCGGACGTCGTGCGCGCCCGGGTGCGGGAGCGGAACGCGGAGGGCCGGCTGCCGTAGCGGTCAGGAGTTGCGCCAGAGCTGCGCCGGTTCCGAGGGGTTGCAGGGGGTCGTCTGGAAGCCGATGGAGCCGGACATCGCCAGGCAGGTCTTGTCGGCGACGTTCCGCAGGGTGTGGCCGTTCGACTTCGTCGCGGTGATCTGCCATGCCTGGGCTTCGGAGCCGTTGCAGTCCACGATCGCGATCCCCGCGTAGCTCCGGGATTCGATACAACGGCCGGTGCCCCGGCTGACCAGCCGGAATGTGGTGCCCGAGACCGGTGTGTACGTCCACCGATAGCTCATGGTGGTCCCGTTGCCCGACGGTTCGCCGCACACCGAGTTGGAGACGGAGGAGCCGGAGTAGGCGGAGTACGAGTCGGCCAGGCACCGGCCCGTCGAGGCGCCCCTGAGCAGGTGTGTTCCCGAGGGCGCGGCCTGGGCCGGGGGCTTGTCCCCGGCCCCGCTGCCGGAGTCGCCCGAGCCGCTCGAACCGCCGGAGCCGGTCGTGCCTCCGGCTGCGCTGCCGCCGGCGTCTCCCGTGCCGTCGTCCCCGCCACCGCCTGGGGTGCCCGGGGAAGCGGGCGACGAGCTCGATCCCGGCTGGGAACCCGGAGGGCGGGACGCCGGTGGGGTGGGCTTCGGGGACCGCCCGCCTGCCGCCGACGCGGAGGGCGAGACGACGGCCGTCGGGGTCGAGGGGCCGGGGCCCGCGCCCTCGGAAGAGCCGTCGAAGGGGCCGAGGGCGATGGTGAGGGTCGTGCCCACGACCACCACGACGGGCAGTGCGAGGACCAGCACGCGGGTGCGGCGCTCACGCGGCTTGCGCGAGGCCGGGCCGACCGCCTCGGCCGGGGGCGTGTCGGGTTCCGTCGATCCGGGCCCGCGCGCCGGCTGCGGGGTCTCGGGGCCCGGCGACTCCGGCTCGGGCCCGACCGCCGGCGGCGGGTTCCCGGCGAAGGCGGCCCGCTCGGTGATCCGGTCCATGACGTCCGGGGGCCACAACGAGGTCGTCGCGGCCGGCACGTGACCTCGGGCGCGGTCGAACAGCTCGGCCGCCGTGGGCCGTTGGGAGGGATCCTTGGCGAGGCACGACTCGACCACAGCCGACAGTTCGGGGTCGGTGTCGGGCAGCCGGCCGAGGTCGGCATCGGTGTGGACGATGCGGTAGAGCAGGTCGGGCCCGGACCCGTCGCCGAACGGCGGACGTCCGTTCGCCGCGTACAGCAGCAGGCTGCCGAGCGCGAACACGTCCGCGGCGGGGGACAACCGGCGGTCGGCCACGGCCTGTTCCGGTGCCATGTACGCCGGTGTGCCGATGACCATGCCCGTCCGCGTCAGCCTGCTCTGGTCGGCCGCCCGCGCCACGCCGAAGTCGATGAGCGTCAGGCCGTCGAGGGTCAGCATGACGTTGGAGGGCTTCAGGTCGCGGTGCACCATGTCGGCGGCGTGCACGGCGCGGAGGCCGTCCGCCGCGTCGCGCAGCAGCCGCCAGAGGCTGTCGACCGGCAGCGGGCCGCCGTGCAGGCGCAGCGCCTCGCTCAGGGTGAGTCCGGGGATGTACTCCGTGGCGAACCACGGCGGTTGCACGACGCGGTCACTGGCGAGCAGCCGCGCGCTGACCCCGGCGGGCAGCCTCGCCAGGTTGTCGAGCTCGTGCCCGAAGTGCGCAGGAAGTCGTGGTCCTCGGCGAGGGCGGGCAGCACCTGCTTGACCGCGGCGTACTGCCCCGCCGCCGTACCGAGGTAGACCCGCCCCATGCCGCCCGAGCCGAGGACGCCGAGAAGGGCGAACGAGCCGATCCGCCGCGGATCCGACGGCTCAAGAGGCTTCGCCCCGCTGCCGCTCACATGAGAGTGATCTTCTAATCCCCCGTGCATGGCCGACGGGCTAGCGGAGAGCGGACCGGTCTCCGCACCCTCCTCAGGAGCCGGGACGAGCAGGCCGGCGCCGCCCCAGCGCCACGGCGACGACGAGGTACGGCACGGCCAGCAGCGCGAAGACCACACCGTGCGACGCGCGCGGCGACAGCGCCGCGTAGGCGCCGTAGGCGGCCAGGGACGCCAGGCTCGTGCCCAGGCCGGTCAGCGAGGTGACCGTCGCGCGGCTCGGCCCGGTGATCGCCGCCTGGAGGCGTACGTCGGCGAGCACGTCCGCCAGTTGGAAGACGAGGAACGCGGCACCGACCAACACGAAACCGGAGGGCCTGCCCGACAGGGCGCCCGCCGCGAGCGCGCACGCCGCGGCGGCGACCAGCATGCCGAGCGCACGTGGGGTGAGCCGTTCGCCTGCCGTGACCAGCAGCGAGCCGAGCGTCACGCCGACCCACACCACCAGCACGAGCAGTGGAACGGTCTCGGTCGCCACCCCTGTGGACGCGGCGAGCAGCGGCAGGTACTCGTCGAGCGCTCCCCACAGCGAGGTGATCACGACGGCGAGCAGCATCGCGTGCCGGACGGGCCGGCTGCCGCGCACCTCGGACAGGCCGGCCCGCAGCGTCGCCAGGTAGCCGGGCTCCTCCGCGCCCTCGGGGCGGGTGCGGTCCCGGTGCTCGGGCAGCGTCGCGCCGACCGCCGCGCACAGCACGCAGGCGGCGATGCTCACGCCCCACACCAGGGCGTGCCCGCCCACGGCGAGGGCGGGAGCGGCGGCCGCGGTGGCCGTGGCCGCCGCGGCCATGCTCACGGCGGCCGCCCTGCCCATGAGCCGGCCGTACCGGTCGGCGGCGCCGAGCCGTTCGAGCTCGTCGTGGACCAGGGCCTCCATCGAGCCCGAGCGCAGGGACCCGCCGACGGCCCAGAGTGTGAAGCCGGCGGCGTACGCGGCGTACGACGGTGTGACGGCCCACAGCGCGAAGCCGGCGGCGGACAGCAGCGGACCGGCGACCATCATGGCCCGGCGCGAGACGGCGTCGGCCCAGACGCCCGACGGGACCTCCACCAGCAGGCCGACGACGCACCAGACGGCGAACAGGGACGAGATCTCGGCGGTGGTCAGGCCGTTCTCGGCGAACAGCAGCGCGTACAGCGGATAGAGCAGGACGAAGTCCTCGAGGCCCGCGTAGGCGTAGAGCCTGCGCGCGAGGGCGCGGACGCGGGGGTCGGGGGAGCCGGAGGAGACCGGCTGGCCGGACGGGCACGGCGAATCGGTGAGCATGGTGTGTGGTCCTTCTGCGGAACGGACGGGGACGCCGGGTGCTCACCCGCGCGGCGGCCCGCGACAGCCCGTTCCTGGACCTGCTGCCGTGGATCAATGTCGTCGTCGGCTCATACGGTCGAGGGTACGCCGATGCGTGTCCGGCGGCTCCCTGTTTTCGCGTCCCCGCGGCATCTGCCGTGATGCGGCCGGGAGTTGACTCTCTCCCGGGATCCAGCAAGATCGTCACCCGGCATCACTCACCGCAGGGAGGAATCCGGCGTGACCTTCGGGGACAGAATCCGTACGGCCCGACGTGGCAGCCGAACGGGGGCCCGCCGCCGCCCACCGTGCCGCCGCACCCCTACGTGTCGCCGCCGCACGTGCCGCCTCCCTCGCCGTTCGGACCGCCGCCGTACAGGCCGCCCGCCACCACGCTGTGGCAGCGGTTCCGCGAGGACGAGTGGCCGCCGCTGCGGGAGGTGATGAGCCGTCTCCCGGTTCCCGGCTGTGCGTGGGTCGCGATCCTCTTCTGCGTCTGGCCGGTGCTCTTCATGGTGATCTGCTACCCGGTCGCCCGCGCCGCGCGGCGGACGGCCCGCTCGGTCTTCCCCGTGCACAGCCACCGCCGCATCCAGGACCCGGACGTCGTGCGGGTGCAGAAGATCCGCGCCTGGGTCGCGCTCGCCGCGTCCTTCGCCATCCTGGTCGCGTACGGCACCGAGGCGGACTGGTCGCAGGCACAGGACCAGGCGCTCTTCCGGCTCGCGGTCACGCCCTGGCTGCTGCTGCTCACCGCCCCCGTCGTGATCGCCGTCCTGTTCCGCCTCGCGCCCGCCCACGCGCGGGCGGCGATGCGCGCGCGGGTGCGCCCCGCCGTCCGCCTGGCGCTGCGGTACTTCGGCGCCTTCACGGCGGTGCCGATCCTGTTCGCCGGGGTCATGTTCCTCAGCCGGGCCCTGCCCGACGGCGTGCTCAGCACGCTGCTCACCTTCGCGCTGCTCCTGCCCGTCCTGTGGGTGCTGTTCTTCGTCGCCTTCGCCTCGTCGACGGTCGTCCGGGGCGCGTTCGACACCGCCGAGATCCATGCCGCGCTCCCCGCCCTGCTGACGGGCGTGCTGGTGTGGGAGCTCGCGGCGATCAACCTGGCGACGGCCGGCATGCCACCCGGCCCGCCGCTCGTCCAGATCTCCGCCGTGATCGGCGGCCCTGCGTCGGTGTCGGCGGTGGCGTGGTGGGAGATCGACCGCCTGCGCACCCGGTACGGAGTGACGCTGCGGGGGCGGTGAGGCGCGATGATTTCCGAAGGGCCCGGCAGTCTCTTCTGCCGTACCCACCACAGTGAGGAACAGGAGCGAGTCCCATGCGCATAGTGATCAGTGAGTTCATGAGCCTGGACGGCGTCGTGCAGGCGCCGGGCGGTCAGGGTGAGGACACCGACGGCGGCTTCGCGCACGGGGGTTGGACGCACCCGTTCTTCGACCCGGAGGTGGTCGGCGGCACCTTCGACGACGCGCTGTCCAAGGCCGAGGCGCTGCTGTTCGGGCGCCGCACGTGGCGGACGATGGCCGCGGCGTGGCCCGACCGCGCCGGTGACCCGTTCGCCGACCGGATGAACTCCCTCCCGAAGTACGTCGTCTCGCGCACGCTCGGCGACGACGAGCTGACGTGGGACAACACCACGCGCATCCCCGGCGACGAGGCGGTGGCCCGGATCCGGAAGCTGCGCGAGGCCGACGGCGGCGACCTGCTGGTCATGGGGAGCTCCGAACTGGCGCGCACCCTCCTGGGCGAGGGGCTGGTCGACGAGCTCCGGCTCATGATCATGCCGGTGCTCCTCGGCGGCGGGAAGAAGATCTTCCCCGACGACGGTGCGCTGCGGACGCTGGAACTGGTCTCCACGGTCACCAGCGGTACGGGCGTGAACGTGTGCACCTACCGGCCGGTGGCCGAGGCGTAGTCCGGGCGGGCCCGTTCTAGGGGGAAGGGGCCCGGCTTCCCTCGCGGGTGAAGGCGCCCGGTTCACTCGCGCGTGAAGGTGCCCAGGCCGTTCGTGTCGAGGCTTTCCACCCTCACCCGCGACGCCTGTCCGTCGTCGCCGACGGTGAACGTGACGCCCGTGCGGCCGACCGCGTTCTCCCCCACCGTCTCGAAGCTGAACGTGTCACCGCTGTAGTGGGTGAGCGCGAACCGCAGGGGCTTCGGCCCCAGATGCAGCGACAGCGCGCCGTCGTCGGCGGTGACCGTCAGCGGACCGTAGTAGTCGTTGCGGTACGTCCCGGTGTACGCGTCGTCGGCCCTCGCGTCGGCGGCACCCGACGGCGGCTTCGTGTAGTCGGTGGGGGAGCGGCCCGCCTGCTCCTCCTTCTCGTAGACCTGGCCGATCAGGGACAGCCAGTCCTGCGTCGGCCTGCCCTGCTGTGCCGTGTCGAAGAAATCGAAGGCGACGGAGTCGGCGAGACCCACCGGGCTGCCGTTGGTGAGGACGACGATGCCGAGCTGCTCGGCAGGCAGCATCGTCACGTTGGTGTTCGCGCCCAGCCCGAACGCGCCCGAGTGGCTCAGGCGCAGGCGGCCCCGGTCGTCGTAACTGACATTCCAGCCGAGGCCGTAGAAGCCGGCCCGGTCCGTCGGGGGCGCGGGCGGCTGGGAGACGATCTCCGGAAGGTGGGTGCGCTGCAGCTGCTCGGCGGGGACGATCTGCTCGCCCGCGAGCTTGCCGTTCGCGAGTTGCAGGCGGAGCCACCGCGTCATGTCACGGGCCGTGGAACTGACCCCGCCGGCCGGGGACTGGGCGTCGGCGTCGCGGACGAACTTCGCCTCCCAGTGGCCCTGCGCGTTCTCGACGTGGGTGACCGCCTTGTTCGCGGCCTTCTCGTAGTCGGCGAAGGACGAACTGGTCGCCGTCATGCGGGCCGGCCGGTACAGCGAGTCCTCGGCCAGCTTCTCCCACGTCGTGTCCTTCGCGTCGGCGACCGCCTCGGCCGCCGCGGTGAAACCGAAATTGGTGTACGCGTAGCTCGCGCGGAACGGCGACAGGGGCTCGAACCGCAGGTGGCCGAGGATGTACTGCTGGTCGTAGCCCAGGTCTTCGAGCAGGTCACCCGCGTGGTCGGGCAGCCCGCTGCGGTGGGACATCAGATCGGCGACCGTCACGTGCCGCGTCACCCACGGGTCCTTGAGTGCGAAGTCGGGCAGATGCCGGGTCACGGGGGTGCCCCAGTCAAGGGCCTTGTCGCCCACCGCGTCGGCGACGACGGTCGAGGCGACCGGCTTCGACAGGCTGGCGAGCTGGAACACCGTGTCCGGGGACACGGCGCCCGCCTTGCCGACCTCACGCTCGCCGAAACCCTTCAGGTACACGACCTTGTCCTTGTGGACGACGGCCACGGCGACGCCCGGCACGCCGGTCTTCTCCATGCCCGCCCGGATCTGCCCGCCGAGCTTCGCGACGGCGTCGGCCACCTGCTTGTCCGTGAGCATCGGGGCGACGGCCCGGTGGGCGGCAGCGGAGCGGGGCGGCGGGCCGGCCGTGGCCGTCGTCGCCGCGTACGTCGCCGCCAGGACAGAGGCCAGACCTGCCGCGACGTACACGCGTGGCCTGCCCCTGCGGTGCCTTCCGTACCGTCGGACACCCATGCGTTCCATTCAACGCCCGGCGGCTGCCTCTGTCGCGCGGGGCGGTTCCGGGTACGCCGTGAGGGGAGGGCGCGGGTCCGGGCGGCGGGCCCACAGCAGCGCGCCCGCGCACAGGACCGCGCCGCCCAGGAGCCACGCGGGCGGGCCGGCCGGCAGGGCGCCCGCGACCACACCCGCCAGCGCGCCGACCGACTGGAGCGCGAGGGACCGCACGGACAGGGCCGTGGCGCGGACGTCGCTGTCGACGCGGTGGTGCAGCAGGTCGTTCTCGTTGGGTCCGGCCGAGCCGAGGCCCAGGTAGATCAGGCCGTACCCCAGGGCGGCGAGCGCGAGGACCACCGGTCCGTCCGACGCGGCGGTCACACCGAGCAGGATCAGACCGGCGGCGCTCAGCCCGATGCTCGCGAGCACCGCGTGTTCGCCGCTGCCCGTCACCCGGGCCGCAAGGGGCGCGAAGTGGCTGCCGATCGCGGTGCAGACGAACCCCGCGCAGGCCAGGGCCGCGAACAGCACGGCACCGGACTCGGGCGCGCCCGTCAGGCCGGCGGCGCGGCCCGGGGTGAGCAGTTCGACGGTGGCCAGGCCGGCACCGGCCGCGCCCGCCGTCATCAGGAGACGCCGGACCAGGGCGTCCCCCGCCCCCAGACGCAGTCCGCCGAGCACGGTGGCGGGGACGCCGCGGAGCACGGCGCGCAGCGTGGTGCGGGGCCGGGGCGGCTCGGGAAGGGCGAGCAGCACGTACGCGACGTAGCCGGCGCCGAGGGCCGCGCCGAGCAGCGCCGGGGCGGAGAGCGGCAGCAGCAGGCCGCCGGTGGCCGCGCCGAGGTCGGGGCCGAGGCGGAGGAGGAGCGGCAGCCCGCCGCCGACGAGGGTTCCGGCGGCCAGCGCGGCGGCGGAGGCGGTGCCCGCGCGGGCGAGCCCGGTGCGCAGTTCGGCGCCCGGACCGGAGTGGGCCTGGACCGTGTCGACGTACCACGCCTCCGCGGGGCCGCTGGACAGGGCGCGGCCCGAGCCCAT
Source organism: Streptomyces sp. NPDC002867 (assembly GCF_053591895.1). Taxonomy (NCBI): domain Bacteria; kingdom Bacillati; phylum Actinomycetota; class Actinomycetes; order Kitasatosporales; family Streptomycetaceae; genus Streptomyces; species Streptomyces sp. NPDC002867. The sequence continues at coordinate 95,623 of NZ_JBSFUR010000007.1, forward strand.
CAGGAGCATGGCGACGGCGAGCGTCCAGACGGTGGTGCCGAGCGCGAGCACGGTGAGGGCGGCGGCGTTGAGCAGCCCGGCGGCGGCGAGGACGGGCCGGCGGCCGACGACGTCGGCGAGGCCGCCGGTGGGCAGCTCCATGACGGAGACGGTGACCGAGTGGACGGCGAAGAGCGCGGCGACGACGGCGAGGCTCATGCCGCGCTCGGTCATCAGCAGGACCTGGGAGGGGACGTAGAGGCCGACCGGGAGCCAGAAGAGCCCGGTGGCGGCGACGAAGCGACGACGTGCGGAACGGGGGTCGAGAGGGGCGCCAATGTACACTCGGAGGCGTCGTTTGGTGTTCATCATGTACAGGATGGAGGCTGCGATGTCGTTGACGCACATCGATATCGATGACGAGGCGCTGGAGACGGCCAAACGCTTGGGTGGGCATCGCACGAAGACGGCGGCGGTGGCGAAGGCGCTCGAGGAGTACAACAAGCGTCTTATGCGCGCCGCTGCCTACGAGAAGTACTTCGAGCTCGCACAGGACTGGGACATCGAGGGTGCTGAGGCTGCTCACCGCGCCGGCAAAGAGGCGTACCGTCGGTGAACGTCTATCTGCTCGGCTCCACCGCATTGTGGCGAATGACGCGTGACAAGGTGCTGCGCGCAGCGTGGCAGTCAACCGTCATGAACGGCGATGTCCGGTCGTGCTACCCGCAGCGGGTCGAGTTTCTGCGGTCTGCCCGGGACTTGAAGGAGTTCGAGGCGTACAGCGCCATGTTCGCCGAGTTGTACGACGACGTTCCCGTTCCAAAGGGAGCGGCGAAGTGGATCGGGGGCCTGCAACTGCGTGCCGCCGAGCGCGGTGCGCACCAGGCGCTGTCAGCTGTCGACCTCCAGATCTGCGCGACGGCCGCCCACCACGGCCTCATCGTGCTGCACGACGACAAGGACTTCGTGACCGCAGCCCGTTTCGCCGTCGAGCTTCAGCAGCACAACGTGCACGACGGCCCGCGATGACGCCCCGCCCGTGAACGGGCGTCAAGGGGCCGGGTCCTCAGCGGGGCCCGGTTGCGGGGCTCTGCCCCGGACCCCGCTCCTCGAGCGCCGGAGGGGCCGCGATGGGTGCGGCCCGGTCCGCCAGCGCCGCGCGCAGGTGGCCGTTCGAGCGGGTCAGGAGGGCGGACGCCGTGCCCGCGTCGACTCCCCCCAGAATCACCAGGATCGCGTTCTTCACCTCTCCTCCCGTCGCCTCGAGCGCCGCCTCGATCTCCTCGTCCGCCGCCCCCGTCGCCAGCGACACGATCCGCCGGGACCTCGCCCGCAGCTTGTCGTTCGACGCGCGCACGTCCACCATCAGGTTTCCGTACGTCTTGCCGAGGCGGATCATCGTGATCGTCGAGATCATGTTGAGGACCAGCTTCTGCGCCGTGCCCGCCTTCAACCGCGTCGAGCCCGTGAGCAGTTCGGGACCGACCACGACCTCGACGGCGTGGTCCGCCGCCGCGCCCAGCGCGCTCGCCGCGTTGCAGGACAGGCCGATCGTCAGCGCGCCCAGCGACCGCGCGTGCTCCACCGCGCCGATCGCGTACGGCGTGCGGCCCGACGCGGAGATGCCGACCACGGTGTCGTCCTCGGTCACCTTCAGCGCGTCCAGGTCCGCCGCCGCCAGCTCCTTGCTGTCCTCCGCACCCTCGACCGCCGTGAACATCGCCGTCGGGCCGCCCGCGATCAGGCCCGTGACCTCCGACGGGTCCGTGTTGAACGTCGGCGGGCACTCGCTGGCGTCCAGGACACCGAGGCGGCCCGCCGTGCCCGCCCCCGCGTAGATCAGCCGGCCTCCTCGGGACATGCGCTCGGCCGTGGCGTCGATCGCGGCGGCGATGACGGGCAGTCGGGCGGCGACGGCCGCGGGGACGGTCTCGTCCTCGCCGTTCATGAGGCGCGCGATCTCCAGCGTCGGCAGCCGGTCGATGTCGGCGAGCTCGGGACGGAACGCCTCCGTCGTGAGCGTGGCGAGCTGGGCGCGGAGTTCACCGTAGGTGGGGGTCATGAGGAGCGGCTCTGCTTTCTCGGGACGTACGGCGTGTGGGGGGGTCAGCGGGTGCGCGGGCTGTGGCGGTGCGCGAGAGCCTCGTACGACGCGGCGAGGGCAGGTGCCGCCGACTCGTAGGTGCGCTGTGCCACGCCGATGAACAGGCAGTCGACGACCAGCAGTTGACTGGTGCGGGAGGACATCGCGGCCGGGCGCAGTTCGCTCTCGCGCGCGGTGGAGGTCGTGAGGATGTGGTCGGCGTACTGCGACACGGGGCCGTCCGGGCGGCCGGTGATCGCGATCGTCGTGGCGCCCCGGTCGAACGCCACCCGCAGCGGCTCGATCACGTCCCCCGTCGAGCCGGAGTGCGTGATGGCGACGGCGACGTCGCCGGAGCGCAGCTGCACGGCGTTGGTCACCGCGAGGTGCGGGTCGCTGTGCGCGTGCGCGATCAGGCCGATGCGCAGCAGCTTCTGGGCGAGGTCCATGCCGACGAGGGAGGAGGCGCCGACGCCGTAGATGTCGATGCGGCGGGCCGTGGCCGCGGCGGCCACGGCCGCGCCGAGCTGCACGGTGTCGAGGCCGGCGGCGGTGTCGGCGAGCGTCTGCTGCTCGTCGTACGCGAGCTTGGCGACGACGTCCCCGATCGGGTCGTCGACGGCGATGTCGGTGGTGAGGGCGGGCGCGCGGCCCGACTCCTGGTGGGCGGCGAGACCGGCGAGCGCGAGGCGCAGATCGCGGTAGCCGGGGTAGCCGAGGAGGCGGGCGGTGCGCACGACGGTCGCCTCGCTGGTGCCCGTGAGCTCGGCGAGTCCGGTGACCGTGAGGGCGGCGCAGCCTGCCGGATCGTCGGCGACGGCTTCGGCGACCCGCTGCATGGAGCGGGTCATGGACGGCGAGAGCGTGCGCACCTTCGCCGCGAGGGCGGCGGGAGGGGGGACCGCCCGCGTGCCGGGAGCGGCAGGGAAGGGTGCCTCACCGCTGAAAATTTCCTTCACTGGATTGGTCACATCTGAAAGATATTTTCGTATTTCGGGTGCCGTCAAGACCCGGAGACAATGGGGACATGGATCGGACGAACCCACTGGAACAGGCACTGCACGCCGCCCGCGCGCTGGTGCTCGCCGACCTCGCCGCCCGCGACGTGGCCGACGCCGGTGTCGTGTCGCTGGTCGAGGAGGCGGTGTCGCACCGCCGGTGGTGGGCCGAGCAATGGCCCGAGGGCGTCGCGTACGTCGCGGGGCTCGTCGCCCAGGACGTCCAGGACGCGCTGCTGGAGCGGCACGGCCGCTGGCCGCTGTGCCCGGTCTGCGACGCGGGCGACCCGCACGCGCTGGAGATCGAGCCCGAACTGGGGCCGGACCCGCACTGGGTGTGCGGCAAGGCCGGGGTCGTGGTGGCGCCGGTGGGCGGCCTGCGGTGACGGTGTACATCGACCCGCCGAGCTGGCCGGGCCACGGCCGCATGTGGTCGCACATGGTCAGCGACGTGTCCTTCGACGAACTGCACGCGTTCGCCGAGTCGATCGGCTGCCCGCGCCGCGCGTTCGAACGCGACCACTACGACGTGCCCTCGCACCGGTACGCGGACGCGGTGGCGGCGGGGGCGGTCGAGATCGGTTCCAAGGAGCTCGTACGCCGCCTGACCGACGCGGGCCTGCGCAGGCCCAAGAACCGTCCGTCCGTGTAGGGCCTGTCGTCAGGCGTGCTCGGTCAGGGCCGCCGCGCCCCGCGGGTCCGCGGCCGAGCCCGTCACCAGACGCGACCTGCTGTGCAGCCGCAGCGACACGGCGACGAGCACGATCGCCACGACGGTCATCGCCGCGCCGGCCCACGCCGTCGACGCGAAGCCGAGGTCCGCGTCGATGACCGCGCCGCCGAGCCACGGGCCGCCCGTGTTGCCCAGGTTGAACGCCGCGGTCGTCGTCGCGCCGGCGAGCGTCGGCGCGACGCCCGCGACGTTGAACATCCGGGCGTTGAGCGCCGGGGCCGTGCAGAAGGCCGAGACGCCGAGCAGGAACGACAGCACGATCACGGCGACGGGGCTGCCCGCGAACAGCGCGAGCGCCGCCAGCAGCACGGTCGACGCGGCGATCCCGCTGAGCAGCACGCCGAACAGGTGGGCGTCGGCGACCCGGCCGCCGATCGTCGTGCCGATCAGCGCCCCGATCCCGAACAGCGCGAGCACGGCCGGCACCCAGCCGTCCGCCAGCCCGGCCACGTCCGTCAGCAGCGGCGCGAGATACGAGAACGCGCAGAAGACGCCGCCCGCCGCCAGCGCCGTGATCGCGACGGAGAGCCACACCTGACCGTCGCGGTAGATGGCGAGCTCGCGCTTCAACTGCGGCCTCCGCTCGGGCCGCGGGATGCGCGGGATCAGCGTCACGACGCCGACCAGGGCGCCGACGGCCCAGAACGCCGAACGCCACCCCAGGTGCTCGCCCAGGAACGCGCCCGCGGGAACGCCGAGGACGTTGGCGATCGACAGCCCGCCGATCATGACGGCCATCGCACGGGCCCGTGAGGTCATGGGCACCATGGCGATCGCGACGGCCGCGCCGACGGCCCAGAACCCGGCACAGGCGAGGGCGCTCACGACGCGCGAGGCGAAGAGGACCTCGTACGAGGGGGCCAGCGCACCGGCGACCTGTCCGAGGCCGAAGAGCGAGATCAGGGTGATCAGCGTCGTCTTGCGCGGCAGCCGCAGTGTCGCGACGGCGAGCAGCGGCGCGCCGACGACCATGCCGATCGCGAAGGCGGAGATCAGCAACCCGGCCCGGGGGATCGAGACGTTCATGTCGTCGGCGATGGGCGGCAGCAGCCCGGAGAGCATGAACTCTCCCCCACTGCCCTAACGGGCGTGGGGGTACCCCCACGTGCCGAGGGCGAAGACGGACAGGCCGAGTATGGAGACGGCGAGCGGCATGCGGGCGCCGGCGGGCCGTTCGGTGGGGGCGGGCATGACAGGTGCCAACAGGACGGTCGTCCCTGTCATTCCCCAGCGGGCCGGTGTCTCACGATGCGGCCAGCAGCTCCAGCTCCACCGTGAGGTTGTGGCGGGCAGGCTCCTCCCACGCGCGCGCGCCGTACGGGGTGTGGAACAGGCGCGGCAGCCGCAGCAACTGGCGCAGCACCGCCGCCCGCCCGTCGCGGAACGCCTCCTCGGGGACGAACGCGTACTCCTCGCGCACCGCCGCCGCATAGGCCGCGTACGCCTCCGGGGCCGCGGCCAGGATCGCCAGGTCGGCGTCGCACAGGACCTGGCCGTTGCGGTCGTCGCCGGCCGGGTCGTGCGTGACGGTGAGGCGGACGAGCCGGGCGACCTCGGCGGTGGCCCCGGCGCTCAGCCCGGCCTCGGGAAGAGCCCTCTCGGCGAGCCGGGCGGAGCGCTCCTCGTTCTCGGAACGGTCCGGCAGGTACACCGCGTCGTGGAACCAGGCCGCGAGACGGACGAGGTCGGGGTCGGCGGCGTGGGCGGCCAGGGTGTCGACATGGTCCAGTACCGCGATGAGATGCGCCGTGGTGTGGTAACGCCGCTGCGGTTCGGCCCAGCGGCCGAGGAGGTTGTCGGCGTAGGGCACGGGATCGGGGCCGTCCGCCCCTCCACGGGCGGCGAGGAGGGCCTGGGTCCAGCGGGCACGGAGATCGGCGGCGGCGTCGCTCATGTGCCGACTCTAGAGCGGCTCCCGCGCGGAGCGGGACGGGCGGGGCCCCGAACCGGCTGACGTACGGACGCCCATGCGGTTGGCTGGGCGGCATGGAATCCGTACGAGACGCCGAACTGCCCGGGCTTCTGCTGCGCACCGAGCGCGACGCCCTGATACCGCTGTTGCGCGGCCGGTCCGACGACGACTTCGCCCTGCGCACCTGCTGTCCCGGCTGGACGGTGCGCCATGTCCTCGCGCACTGTTCGGCCGCGTTGATGCGGGTCGTCGAAGGGCGTTTCGAGGAAGGGGTGTTCAGCCCCGAGGCGAACGACCGCGACATCGCCGAGCGTGCCGACTGGTCCAACGCGCAGGTGGTGGACGAGCTGGAGCGCGGCATGACCGAGGCCGGGCCCGTGATTGCCGCGGCCGCCGACGGGCAGCTGGACGGCATCGCCCTGGGTGAGTGGGTGCACGCCGGTGACGTACGGGAGGCGTTCGGCGAACCGGGCGCGTACGCGGGGGACGGGTCGGCCCCCGCGCTCGCGCTGCTCGCCGCCCTGACCCGGGCCCGGAAGACGGTGCCGCTGCTGGCCCTGCTCGACGAGCGCGACGAGCCCCTCGTCCTCGGCGCCGACAGCCCGCAGCCCGCCCGCTACACCGGCGACGCGGCCACCCTGATCAGGCTGTACGCAGGGAGGCCGCTCACCGGGACGCGGTACGGGCTGACGGGGGCGACGGAGCGGGAGCTCCTCATCTTCGACTGAGGGGGAGGGGCGTCACCCGGCCGCCTTGAAGCTGCGCAGCCGGAGGGAGTTGCCGACGACGAACACGGAGGAGATGGCCATCGCGGCTCCGGCGATCATCGGGTTGAGGAGGCCGGCGGCGGCGAGGGGGAGGGCCGCGACGTTGTAGGCGAAGGCCCAGAACAGGTTGGACTTGATGGTCCCGAGCGTCTTGCGGGAGAGACGGATGGCGTCCGCGGCGGCGTTGAGGTCGCCCCGTACGAGGGTGAGGTCGCCGGCCTCGATGGCGGCGTCGGTGCCGGTGCCCATGGCGAGTCCGAGGTCGGCCTGGGCGAGTGCGGCGGCGTCGTTGACGCCGTCGCCGACCATGGCGACGCTGCGGCCCTCGGCCTGGAGGCGCTTGACGACGTTCACCTTGTCCTCGGGCATGACCTCGGCGACGACCTCGTCGATGCCGACCTCCTTCGCCACGGTCTCGGCGACGGCCTTGTTGTCGCCGGTGAGCAGGATCGGGGTGAGGCCGAGGGCGCGCAGCCGCCGGATGGCTTCGGCGCTGGTGTCCTTGACGGCGTCGGCGACCTCCAGGACGGCGCGGGCCTCGCCGTCCCAGGCGACGGCGACGGCGGTGCGGCCGGCCGCTTCGGCGTCGTGCTTGGCGCGCTCCAGCTGGACGGGGAGAGGGATCTCCCACTCCTTGAGCAGCTTCTCGCGGCCGACGAGGACGGCGTGGCCCTCGACGATGCCCTGGACTCCGAGGCCGGGGATGTTGGCGAAGTCCTCCGAGGTGGGCAGGGCGCCGACCGTGTCCAACGCCCCGGTGGCGACGGCCTGGGCGATGGGGTGCTCGGAGGCGTGCTCCAACGCGCCCGCCAGCCGCAGGACTTCGGTCTCGGTGGTGGTGCCGGCCGTGTGGACGGCGAGCAGGGTCATCCTGCCGGTGGTGACGGTGCCCGTCTTGTCCAGGACGATGGTGTCGACCTTGCGGGTGGTCTCCAGCACCTCGGGTCCCTTGATCAGGATGCCCAGCTGGGCGCCGCGGCCGGTGCCGACCATGAGCGCGGTCGGCGTGGCCAGGCCCAGGGCGCAGGGGCAGGCGATGATCAGGACGGCGACGGCGGCGGTGAACGCGGCGGTCCAGCCCGCGCCGTTGCCGAGCCAGAAGCCGAGCGTCGCGAGCGCGAGGCCGATGACGACGGGGACGAAGACGGCGGAGATCCTGTCGGCGAGCCGCTGGGCGGCGGCCTTGCCGTTCTGCGCGTCCTCCACCAGCTTGGCCATGCGGGCGAGCTGGGTGTCGGCGCCGACGCGGGTGGCCTCGACGACCAGGCGGCCGCCGGCGTTCAGGGTCGCGCCGGTGACGCCGTCGCCGACGGTGACCTCGACGGGAACGGACTCGCCGGTGAGCATCGAGGCGTCGACGGCGGAGGCGCCCTCGACGACGGTGCCGTCGGTGGCGATCTTCTCCCCGGGCCGCACCAGGAACCGGTCCCCCACCTGGAGCCCGGCCGTGGGGATCGTCTCCTCCCGGCCGCCACGCAGGACCGTGACCTCCTTGGCGCCCAGTTCCAGCAGCGCCTTGAGGGCGGCCCCCGCCTTGCGCTTGGAGCGCGCCTCGAAGTACCGCCCGGCCAGGATGAACGCGGTGACCCCGGCGGCCGCCTCCAGGTAGATGTTCCCGGCGCCGTCGCTGCGGCCGATCGTCAGCTCGAAGGGGTGCGTCATGCCGGGCGTGCCGGCGGTCCCGAAGAACAGGGCCCACAGCGACCACAGGAACGCCGCCGAGGTGCCGACCGAGATCAGGGTGTCCATGGTGGCCGCGCCGTGGCGGGCGTTGGTGAACGCGGCGCGGTGGAAGGGCCAGGCGGCGTAGGTGACGACGGGGGCGGCGAGGGTGAGGCTGAGCCACTGCCAGTACTCGATCTGCAGGGCCGGGACCATCGCCATCGCGATGACGGGGACGGAGAGCACCACGGCCGTGATCAGGCGCTGGCGCAGGGGTGCCAGTGCGTCGCTCTCCGGTGGTTCGCCGCTCTCCTCGGGAGTGACCCGGGGCGGGGCGGGCTCGTGGGCGGTGTACCCGGTGGCCTCGACGGTCGCGATCAGGTCCGCGACCTCGGTGCCGTCGGCGAAGGTGACCTTCGCCTTCTCGGTCGCGTAGTTCACGGTCGCCTCGACGCCGTCCATGCGGTTCAGCTTCTTCTCGATGCGGGCGGCACAGGAGGCGCAGGTCATGCCGCCGATGGCGAGTTCGACCTCGCGTGCTGCGGTGGTGGCCGGGTGGGCGGCTGCGGTCGGCATTCCTGCTCCTCGTCGATGGACTGATACCCCTAGGGGGTATCCTCGGCTCACCTCTTGTATACCCCCTCCCCGTAAGAGGTGCAAGGGGGTGAGGGTCGGCGTGACCGGGAAACCCGGGTGGCAGAGTGCTGTGTGCGGCTGCCGTGAGGGTGTGATGGGTACTAGGCTGGGATATTGGACTAGACCTCTCGGCCCCAAGGGGCCGGGTACCGCCGCAGCCGTCTCTCCTGGAGGAATGGGCCCATGAGCAACCGTGCACTCCTGGAGGTGATCGCCCTCGACGCGGAGGACGCGGTCGCAGCGCGCTCCGGAGGGGCCGACCGGCTGGAGCTGGTCGCCGACATGGCGGCCGACGGTCTGACCCCGGCGAGAGAGACCTTCGCCCGCGTCCGGGCGGCCGTGGACATCCCGGTGCGCGTCATGCTCCGCCTGACGGACGGGTTCTCGGCGGGCGGCCCGGAAGACGTCGACGCGCTGGTCCGGGCGGCGGAGGGGCTGCGGACTGAGGGCGCGGACGAGTTCGTGTTCGGCTTCCTGGACGACCACGGCCACCCGGACCTCGTGACCGTCGAACGGCTGGTGGCGGTGCTGGGCGGCTGCCGCTGGACGTTTCACCGGGCGATCGACCGCGCGGTGGACCGCGACGCGCTGCGCAAGCAGCTGGCGGACGTGCCGGGCCTGGACACGTACCTGACGGCCGGGTCGCCGGAGGGCGTCGACGACGGGCTGCCGATGCTGCTCGCGGAGGCGGCGCGGCGGGGCGAACCCGGCTACGAGGCGGCGCTCCTCGTCGGAGGCGGCCTGCGCCTCGCCCACGTTCCGGAGCTGCGGGCGGCGGGCGTCCGGGGGTTCCACATCGGCGGCGCGTCACGCCCGGCGGGCTGGTCCCGCCCGGTGTCACCCGAGGCGGTCGCGGAGTGGCGCGAGGCGCTGGACGCGTAGGGGTGTCGGCCCGGGGGCTGGTGCCCCCGGGCGGGCCACGGCCCCGGACGAGCCGCCCCGTCAGCCCAACTGCACCGGCAGCGGCTGGGCGTGCAGAACCGTCAGGCCCGAGACCGCCCTCGTCAGCGCCACGTACAGGCGGCGCAGGCCCGTGCGTTCGTCCGGTTCGGCCGAGACCACAGCGGCCGGCTCGTCCAGGACCACGTAGTCGTACTCCAGGCCCTTCGCCAGCGACGCCGGCACCAGCGTCAGGCGGGTGTCGGGGGTCGTCCCCTCGCCCGGGGACAGGTACGGCAGGCCGGCCGACGCCAGTGCCGCGGCCAGTGCCGGCACGCGGGCGTCCGAGGCGATCAGGCCGATCGAGCCCTCCCGGGTCAGGGACTCCAGGCAGGCCGAGACGACCGCCGCGTCCAGGTCCGACACGGCGCGGACCGCCAGCGAGCCCGGGTTCTCGCGCACCGAGGAGACCGGGGCCAGGCCCGGGGACATGTGCGGGAGGAGGCGGGAGGCGTACGCGATCACCTCGCGCGGCACGCGGAAGCCCGCCGTCAGCTCCTCGACCGCCGCCTCCGGCTTGCCGAGGTGGGACAGCGCCTCCGCCCACGACGCCGTCGCCCACGGCGTCGTCCCCTGGGCCAGGTCGCCCAGCACCGTCGCCGAGCCCGTCGAGCAGCGGCGGCCCACGGCCCGGTACTGCATCGGCGACAGGTCCTGCGCCTCGTCGAGCACGACGTGCCCGAGCGAGTGCGTGCGCTGCACCAGGTCCGTCGCCTCGTCGATCAGCACCGCGTCGGCGGGGGACCACTGCGCGGACTTCACGCTGCGGGGCGGCTTCGGGAACAGGATCGTGGCCTGCTCCTCGGCGGCGAGGATCCCGTCCGCGTGCGCGGCGAGGAACTCCGCGTCGGACAGCAGGCGCAGGACGAGCTTCGCCGGGTCCACCGGCGGCCAGATCGCCTTGACCGCCGCCTTGACCGCCGCGTTGCGTGCCACGGCGTCCTGGACGCGGTCGTCCGGGGCCTCGCCCGCCTGTTCCATGCGGACCAGCACCGCGTGCGCGATCCGCTGGGGCAGCGCGTCGCGCGCCGCGCCGTACCGCACGTCCCTGTCCAGCAACTCGCGGACGATCTCCTCCAGTTCGTACGCCGGGATCCGCCAGCGCCGTGACCCGCGCACGACCATCAGCGGCTCGGTCGGCGGCGTGACGTGCGAGCGGACCGCGCGGCGCAGCACCTCGGCCATCCGCGCGTCCCCCTTCACGACCGCCGCCGCGGCCGTGTCCTCGCCGCGCACCTCCACATGGGCGACGAGGTCGTCGACGGTGGACTGCCTGACCTCCAACTCGCCGAGCGCCGGGAGCACCTGCTCGATGTAGTGGAGGAAGGAGCGGTTCGGCCCGATGACGAGGGTGCCGGTGCGGGCGAGCCGATCCCGGTGGGCGTAGAGGAGGTACGCGACACGGTGCAGGCCCACGGCCGTCTTGCCGGTGCCGGGCCCGCCCTGGACGCACACCGTGCCGGACAGGCCACTGCGGACGATCTCGTCCTGCTCGGGCTGGATCGTCGCCACGATGTCCCGCATCGGGCCGACGCGCGGCCGCTCGATCTCCGCCTGGAGGAGCTTGGAGGTCTGCTCGGCCTCCGAAGGGTCGGTGAGGTGTTCGTCCTCGTACGCGGTGAGCTCGCCGCCCGTGTAGCCGAAGCGTCGTCGCAGGCCCACGTCCTGCGGGTCCTTGCGCGAGGCGCGGTAGAACGGCTGGGAGACGGGGGCGCGCCAGTCGATGACCATCGGGTCGCCGACGGCGTCGTGCACGTGCCGGCGGCCGATGTAGAAGCGCTCCCCCTCCTGAGTCGTGTGCAGGTAGTCGAGGCGGCCGAAGAACAGCGGGGTGTGCGACAGATCGGCCAGCGCCTTGATGCGCTCCTCGATCTGGGCTTCCAGGACGACCGCGTTGACCCAGTTCGCGGTCACGTCGTTGATGTCGAGCGACTCGACGTCCTCGCGCATCGCGCGCAACGCGGCGCGTGAGGCGGCCAGATGGGTCCGCTCGCGTCCGAGCGGATCGCCGTCGGCCGTGGGCGCCGCCGTGGCGGTAGTGACGTCGGGTACAGGGGCGTGCGCGGGCACGGGTTGCCTCCGGGCTGATGCTGTGTGGTCACGACATGGCAGACCGGCCGGTTTCCGTCCGGGCGGTGGCGCTCCTCGGGGGAGGCGGGAGAGGCCCCGACCGCGTCGGGGGCAAGCCCGCGAGTGTAGTCAGGGCCCCGAAGGGAGGCGAACGGTTTTCCCGGGGGGCGGTCCTCCCCGTAGGGGACGCCGTCGGTCGGGAGCAGTAGGCGCCCCGGTGCGCGGTTCAGCCCGCAGAGCGATGCTCCGGACGGGTGACGAGGCCACCATGGAGACATGAGCACAGCGACTTTCGCCCCAGGCACCACGCCCCCCGGCGGCGCCACCGCCACGGGCGCCGTCCACCACTCGTCCCACCGCGTCGGCAACGCCCTGCGCGCGATCAAGGTCTTCGCCGAGGCCGTGTTCTCCGTGGCCGTTCTCGGCGAGTACGCGGAGGAGGCGGGCGTCCGCCGTCGGTGACCCAGCCCGGCCGTGGCTGACCAGGGC
>NZ_JBSFUR010000007.1:107989-266913 GCF_053591895.1 Streptomyces sp. NPDC002867
CAGGGGCCGTTGGTGGTTGCTGCCGGGGGGTGGTTTCCTCGGGCTCGGCCGAGCCGGCCCGGCCGTGGCTGACCAGGGCAGGGGCCGTTGGTGGTTGCTGCCGGGGGGTGGTTTCCTCGGGCTCGGCCGAGCCGGCCCGGCCGTGGCTGACCAGGGCAGGGGCCGTTGGTGGTCGCTGCCGGGGGGTGGTTTCCTCGGGCTCGGCCGGACCCGGCGGCGGACGCCCTCGACGCCCTCCCTCAGTGGACCGGGTCCGCGGGGCCCTCCGCCTCGCCCGCCAGGAGCTCGTCCGCGTCCACGATCCGGTACGCGTAGCCCTGCTCGGCCAGGAACCGCTGGCGGTGCGCCGCGAAGTCCTGGTCGATCGTGTCCCTCGCCACCACCGAGTAGAAGTGCGCCTTGTGGCCGTCCGCCTTCGGGCGCAGGACGCGGCCGAGGCGCTGCGCCTCCTCCTGGCGCGAACCGAACGTGCCCGACACCTGGATCGCGATCGTCGCCTCCGGGAGGTCGATCGAGAAGTTCGCGACCTTGGAGACGACCAGCACGCTGATCTCGCCATTGCGGAAGGCGTCGAAGAGCTTCTCGCGCTGCGCGTTCGACGTCTCGCCCTTGATCACCGGGGCGTCCAGGTGCTCGCCCAGCTCGTCGAGCTGGTCGATGTACTGGCCGATGACCAGGATCTGCTGCCCCGCGTGCTTGCGGACCAGCTGTTCCGCCACCTTCCGCTTCGTCGCCGTCGTCGCGCAGAAGCGGTACTTCTCCTCCGTCTCGGCGGTCGCGTAGGCGAGCCGCTCCGAGTCGGTGAGGTTGACCCGTACCTCCACGCAGTCGGCGGGCGCGATGTAGCCCTGCGCCTCGATCTCCTTCCAGGGCGCGTCGAACCGCTTCGGCCCGATCAGCGAGAAGACGTCCGACTCCCGGCCGTCCTCGCGCACGAGGGTCGCGGTCAGGCCGAGGCGGCGGCGCGCCTGGAGGTCGGCGGTGAACTTGAAGACCGGCGCGGGCAGCAGGTGCACCTCGTCGTAGAGGATCAGACCCCAGTCGCGGGAGTCGAACAGCTCCAGGTGCGGGTAGACGCCCTTCCGCTTGGTCGTCAGCACCTGGTAGGTGGCGATGGTGACCGGGCGGATCTCCTTCCTCGTGCCGCTGTACTCGCCGATCTCGTCCTCGGTCAGCGACGTCCGCCGCACCAGCTCGTGCTTCCACTGCCGGGCGGAGACGGTGTTGGTGACCAGGATCAGCGTCGTGGCCTTGGCCTGCGCCATCGCGCCCGCCCCGACCAGCGTCTTGCCGGCGCCGCAGGGCAGGACGACGACACCGGAGCCACCGTGCCAGAAGCCCTCGACGGCCTGCTTCTGGTACGGGCGCAGCGCCCAGTCCGTCTCGTCGAGGTCGATGCGGTGCGCCTCGCCGTCGACGTAGCCCGCGAGGTCCTCCGCCGGCCAGCCCAGCTTCAGCAGCGTCTGCTTGATCTGCCCGCGCTCGGAGGGGTGCACGGCCACCGTGTCCGGGTCGATCCGGGGGCCGACGAGCGGCTGGATCTTCCTCGACCGCAGGATCTCCTCCAGCACCGGCCGGTCGGTGGTGGTCAGGACGAGCCCGTGGGTGGGGTGCTTGGTGAGGGTGAGCCGGCCGTAGCGGGCCATCGTCTCGGCGACGTCGACGAGCAGGGCGTGCGGCACCGGGTACCGGGAGAACTCGACCAGCGCGTCCACGACCTGCTCGGCGTCGTGCCCGGCGGCGCGCGCGTTCCACAGACCGAGCGGGGTGACCCGGTAGGTGTGGATGTGCTCGGGCGCCCGCTCCAGCTCCGCGAACGGCGCGATGGCGCGACGGCAGGCGTCCGCCAGCTCGTGGTCGACTTCGAGAAGGAGGGTCTTGTCGCTCTGGACGATGAGGGGACCGTTCACACCTGCGCCCTTTCGGTAAGGCTCGGGGCCGCTTGAGGCCGGTGAGGCCAAACCTCAAGTGTGCCGCATGCCGGCAGAGGCGGGCTCAGGCCGAGTCGTCGGCCAGTTCCGCCACGCCCGTGATGCGGTGCAGCGGGTACGTGCGCACCTCGTCCGCCGTGTGGTCGTACGCCGTCACGAAGCCGCCCTCCACCCGGACCGGGGCGATCACGCGCTGGCTGGCCGCGCCGTCCGCGTTGACGTAGCCGATCCAGACCGCCGAGCCGGTCATGGCCGCCGCCTGCACGGTGGCCAGGGTCTCGGCGGGGGTGGTGCGGGGCATCTCGCCGTCGGGGACGGGCACGGCGGCCTCGGCGACCGGCTTGCGTTCCACCGTGGCCGCGAGGTCGCCGGCCCGGATCGCCTTCACCGCCGCGCCGAGCAGCGTGGCGTCGGGCACCGGCGGCCCGTCCGGGACCGGGGCCGGTGCCGTGCGCGGCGGGGTGCGGCGGGCGTGGGCGCGGGTGATCACGACGTCGCCCTCGGCCGACTCGGCGGCCGGCGCGTACCCCATCGCCCGCAGCCCGTCGAGCAGCGCCGCCGGGTCCGCCTGGGCGGCCAGGACCGTGGGCGCGAGGCGGCGCAGACGCAGGCCCTGCGAGCGCTTGTCCGCCAGGATCTCGGCGAGGAGCGCGTCGTCGTCGCAGCGCACGTACGCGGAGGCGGCGCCGACGCGCAGGTGGCCGTGGCGGCGGGCGACGTCGTCGATGAGGTAGGCCAGCGGCTGCGGCACGGGCGTACGGGAGTGCCTGGCCAGGAACGTGTGCAGGTCGGCCGCGGCCCGCCCGGCGTCGAGCGCGCGGCGCACCGAGGCGGGCGTGAAGCGGTAGACGGTCGCGCCGCCCTTGGACTCCACGTCGGCGAGGACGGCGAGCGTCTCGGCCAGCGGCCGCTCCAGCGGGCCCGGGGCGACGGCCGTCAGGTCGGCCTGGAGGAGGACGTGGTCCAGCGGCTCGGGCAGGAGCGGGGCCAGGAGGGCGACGGCACGGGCCCGGCGCGCGGCGGCGCCGGAGTCGGAGGCGCCGTCGGCCGCGGCGCGGTAGGCGACGGGCCCGGGGCGCGGCACGGCGGTCCCGGCCGTCCCGCCGCCGGCGCCGTCCTCCGGCAGGTCCAGCAGCGCGCGGGCGTGGGAGGCGAGAGCACCGCGGCCCGTCACGCCCAGCAGCTCCGCCTCCGCCAGCGTCCAGGTCGCCATGCGCGCCCGCAAGGTCTGGCCGCCGCTCACCGAGTCGCCCCGCTCGCCCCGCAACGGCCGCTCCCAGCGCAGCCGGTCCATCAGCGTCTCCGGGTCCGGGACCGCGCCCGCCGGGAGGGACGCCATCAGCTCCAGCACGCGCAGCCGGACCGCGGGCGCGGCCGAACGGTCCAGGTCGGGGCCGAGAGCGGAGAGCGTGCGGCCCTTGGAGTCCTGGCTGCCGACGAGCCCCGGCGCACGCGTGGCCGACAGCCAGGCGACCGCGAGCTGCGCCCACCGTTCCGCCGGGGGCAGCTCCAGCCACTCGTCGTACGCGGGCGTCGGGGCGTACCGCTCGTCGGCCTCGCCGTCGGATGCCAGCAGACCGGCCGCGTAGGCCAGTTCGGCCCAGAACGCGGCGAGCTGCTCGGTCGTGTCCAGCGCTGCGGCCGTCCGCTTGAGGTCGCGTACGGACAGACCGCCCGCGCGCAGTACCGGCGGGCCGCCCTCGTGCCAGTCCTTCAGCAGGTCCTCGACCGTCGTCAGCGCCGTGAACGCCTGCCCGGCCGCCGCGCTGTCCACAACCTGTGGACGACGCTCCGCCGCCTGCGCCACCGACGGCGGGACCGGCTCCGGCACCCGGTGCGCCCGGCCCGCCCGCAGATGCAGCGCCGCCTCCCTGGGCAGCACCACCGTGCGCGGCGACGCGGGCAGCAGCAGCCCGCGGTCCCGCAGCCACTGCACGGGCGGAGCGGGGGAGGACGTCACCTCCCCGTACGGCGGACCCCACACCAGCCGGTCCAGCACCGCCAGCGCCTGCGGCGGGGCCGTGTCCAGCAGCAGCGCCATCCGGCGCCGGTCCGTGAACAGCGCCGTCAGCGCCGCCACCGCGGACACCGGGTCGTGCGTCGGCGGCAGCCCGGCCGCCGCGAGGATCTCCTGCAGCCTGCCCGGCGACATGCCCGCCGTCGCCTCGGCGACGGACGGGCCGAGACCGGTGGGCGAGGGGCGTGTGGGGGACGGCGCGAGCAGTTCGCGGGCGGTGCGCACCAGCCGCAGCCGGTCGTCACCGCCCCACACCACGGCCTGCGTGCGCAGGACCCCCAGCGCGCCGGGCAGCGCCGCCTCGACCCCCGGGTCGCCCTCGTCGCCGG
This sequence comes from Streptomyces sp. NPDC002867, assembly GCF_053591895.1. Classification (NCBI taxonomy): domain Bacteria; kingdom Bacillati; phylum Actinomycetota; class Actinomycetes; order Kitasatosporales; family Streptomycetaceae; genus Streptomyces; species Streptomyces sp. NPDC002867. The sequence continues at coordinate 112,267 of NZ_JBSFUR010000007.1, forward strand.
CCATCAGCGCGAGCAGGATCTCGTACGGGGCGGGGTCCGGCGCCACGGCCAGCGCCTCGGCGGTCTGGAGCGCGAACCGGTCGAGCCGCTCCAGGGCACGGACGACGGAGGCGCGGGTACCGGCCCGGGTCGCGAGCTGGCTGACGTCGGTCGGCACCGGGCTCAGCAGATCGGGCCGGGCACGCAGCAGCGCGGCCAGTTCCTCGTCGGTGCGGGCGCGCAGCGCTTCCGCCAGCGTGCGCGGGGCGGCGCCGCCGCTTGGTTCGGGCTTGGTCCCCATCCGCCCCACGGTAGCCCCTGGAGCGCTACCGTCGGGGACAGGGCGGGCCCGGGGAAGGGGCCGTGATTCATGGGATACGCCGGGAGCGCAGGGGAACGTCCGTGGGGATCGAGAGCGATCAGCTGGTCTACGACTACCTGAGCCGGGTCGGGGACCTGGCCCAGCAGGCCCAGCTTCCGTCAGGCGCCCGGATGCGGCTCGTGTCGTCGCTGCGGGGCGAGATCGACAAGCAGAGGTCGCGGTCCGGCGGGGAAAGCCCGGCGGCGGTACGCCGGATCCTCGGGCGCCTCGGTGCGCCGGAGGCCCTCGTGGCCGCGGCGGCGGAGGAGGCCGTGCCCTCGCCGCCTCCGGGCGCGCCTTCGTCCACGTCTTCCGCTCCGCCGTCGCCTTCGCCTTCGCCCGACACCGGTGGTCGGCGGCCGGCGATGCCGCGGCAGCGGGGATGGCGCCGCATCCCGCGCCCGCGCACGGACTCCGCGCCCCGGGAGGCAGCCGCGTCGCCGCCGCACCTGGCCGGGATGGACGAGCTCGGCCCCTCGGGCTCCGAGCCGGACTGGTGGCGGATCGAACCGGGGCCGTTCGGGGCGGGAGAGCGGGTGGCCGGGTTCGTGGGCGGCGTGGAGGTCCCCGAGATACTGAAGCCGCCGCCGGAGGAGGCCGACACCGAGCCCGACGGCGAGTCCGATGGCGATCCGGCTCCCGGCGAGGAGGAGGCGGCGGAGGAGGTCGTGCCGGTGCGGCGGCGGTGGCTGCCGCGACGGGAGCGGGGCGGGCCCGCGGACCTGGTGCTGCTGCTGGCCGCCGCGCTGCTGCTCCTCGGCGCGGCCCTCGGGTCGCTGCTCGCCCTGGCGGGCGGCTGGCTCCTCGCGTACGGCTCACGCCGCCTGTCCACCGCCCAGTCGAAACTGGCGGTCGCGGGCCTCCCGGGAGCGGCCGCGGCGGCCGGAGCCGTATGGCTGTGGGGCCGCATCAACGGCCACTGGGGCCCGCCCATCCCGGACGACGGCATGCGGGAGGCGCTGACGGGGACGTGGCCGTGGGTGCTGCGGGGGGCGGCGGTGGCGTCGGCGCTGTACCTGCTGTGGCGGCGGCGGAGGGCGCGGGCGTAGCGCCTGCGCTTTCCCCACCCCGCCCTCCCCCTACGGCTTGGCGGCCGTGGGAGGGACCCCCGGACGGGCTGATTTCGCGCAGCGAAATCCAGCCTCGCCGGCGATTGAGGCGCGGGGGTCCGGGGGCGGAGCCCCCGGTTCGGGAAGGGGCGGGGTGGGGAACGGCTCCGCGCAGCGGCACTCCCCCGTCACCTCACTTCGTCAGATCCGCCTGCAGCTCGTCCAGGATCTTCGCCGCCGCCGTGTACCCGATGCCCTGGATCCACAGCTCGTCCTCCACGGCGAACACCTTGTCGTTCTTCGCCGCCGACATCCCCTTCCACAGCGCACTGTCCAGCGTCTGCGTCTGCTTCGCCTTCTTCGGGTCGCCGTACGTCGAGTGGAAGACCACGTCCGCGTCCGCCAGGTCGATCTTCTCCGGGCTCACGTCGTACGAGAAGCCGTCCTTGGCCTTGTCCGTCACGGCCGGGCGGCCGAGGCCGACGTCCGCGAGGATCGTGGAGATGTAGTTCTGCTTGCCGTAGATGCGGATGTCCGCGCCCTCGACGAAGCGGACCACGTTCACCTCCGTCGCCGCCTTCTCCTTGCCGCCGAGCGCGTCGGTGACCTTCTTCGCGTGGGCCTCGTACTCCGCGACGGCCTTCCCGGCCTCGGCCTTCTTGCCGAGCGCGTCCGCGTGGAGCTGGAAGTTCTCCTTCCAGGGGTAGCCGGTCGTCTCCGTCATCACCGTCGGCGCGATCTTCGTCAGCTCGGCGTACTGCGCGCCGTGCCGGACCTTGGACGTCAGGATCAGGTCGGGCTTCAGCGCCGCGATCGCCTCCAGGTTCGGCGTCATCATCTCGCCGACGTCCTTGATCCCCGCGACCTTGTCCTTCGGCAGGTAGGGCAGGAAGCCGGACTTGGCGTCGGCGTGCGTCGCGCCGACCGGCTCGACGCCCAGCGTGATCGCGGAGTCCAGCTCGGCGGTGTCGAGCACGACGACGCGCTTCGGGGCGTCGGGGACCTCGACGTCTCCCATGGCCGTCTTCACCGTGTGCGTGCCGCTGCCCGCGGACGGGTCCGCGGAGCCGGACTTGGAGGACGAGTCCGACGACCCGCACGCGGTGAGCGTCATCGCGGCGGCCAGTGCGAGGGAACCGGCGGCGAGGCCGTGGCGGCGCAGGGACGTGGTCATGAGGAGGAGACCCTTTCGGTCGGGGGGACGGGGGGTGTCTGCGTGGGGGTGTAGGGCGCGGCGGGTACGACGAGCGGCGAGCCGGTCACCGGGTCGGGGACGACCACGGACTCCATTCCGAAGACATCGCGGACGAGTTCGGCGGTGACGACGTCCCCCGGCCAGCCCTCGGCCACGATCCGTCCCGCCTTCATGGCGACGAGATGGTCCGCGTAACGGGCGGCCTGGTTGAGGTCGTGCAGGACGGCGACGACGGTGCGGCCGCGCTCGTGGTTCAACTGGCGTACGAGATCGAGCACCTCGACCTGGTGAGCGATGTCGAGGTACGTCGTCGGCTCGTCCAGCAGCAGCAGATCCGTCTCCTGTGCGAGCGCCATCGCGATCCACACCCGCTGGCGCTGGCCGCCGGAGAGCGCGTCGACCGGGCGGTCGGCCAGGGCGGTGACGTCGGTGCGTGCCATCGCGTCGGTGACCGCGCGCTCGTCCTCGTCGGACCACTGCTTCCACCACGCCTGGTGCGGCTGGCGGCCGCGCGAGACGAGGTCGGCGACGGTGATGGCCTCCGGTGCGACGGGCGACTGCGGCAGCAGCCCGATCGCCTGCGCGATCCGTTTCGTCGGGATCCTCGCGAGCTCCTGGCCGTCGAGCAGCACCGCGCCGCCCTTCGGCTTCAGCAGCCGTCCGAGGGCCCGCAGCGTCGTCGACTTGCCGCAGGCGTTGGGGCCGACGATGACGGTGACCTGCCCGTCGGGCACGGCGAGATCGAGTTGGTGCACGACCGTGCGGTCCTCGTAGGCGAGCGTCAGCTCGCGCGCCCTCAGCCTGCTCACGAATTGCCTCCAGCGGTACGACCGGTGTGGCTGCGGACGATCAGCCAGATCAGATACGGGGCGCCGACGGCGGCCGTGAGCACGCCCACGGGAAGCTCGGTCGGCGAGAACAGCCGGCGGGCCAGCAGGTCGGCGAGGACGACGATGACCGCGCCCATCAGGGCGGAACAGAACAGCGGGATCTGCGCGGTGCGGGTCATACGGCGGGCGATCTGCGGCGCGAGCAGGGCGACGAAGTCGACGGGTCCGGCGGCGCCGGTCGCGACGGACGCGAGGACGACGCCGAGGAGTACGAGCCCGAGCCGTACGCGCCCCAGCCGCACGCCGAGCGCGGTCGCCGTGTCGTCGTCCATCGCGACGGTGCGCTGCGCGCGGGCCGCCCACAGCACGGCGGGCAGCAGGACGAGCAGCGTCCAGCCGAGCGGGGCGGTCTCGTCCCAGCCGCGGCCGTTGAGGGAGCCGGTCATCCAGATCTGGGCCTGCTGGGCGACGAGATAGTCGCCCTTGGTCATGACCAGGGTGGTGACGGAGCGCAGCGCGATCGCGAAGCCGATGCCGATGAGGACGAAGCGGGTGGCGTGCAGACCGCCGCGCCAGGCGAAGACGTACACGAGCGCGGCCGCGACGATGCCGCCGGTGACGGAGAGGTACGGCAGTGCCGTGTACGAGGTGACGCCGAAGGTCAGCGCGGTGACCGTGAGCGCGCTCGCGCCCTGGCTGATGCCGATGATGTCGGGGCTGGCGAGCGGGTTGCGCGCGACGGTCTGGATGAGCGCGCCGGCGACCCCGAAGGCGGCGCCGACGAGCAGCCCGACGACGAGCCGGGGCAGCCGGAGGGTGCCGACGACCAGCTCGTCGGGGGACGGCTGTCCGAGGAGCACCTTCAGCACCTCGGCGGGCGCGACGAAGCTCTCGCCGACGCTGAGGTAGGCGACGCAGGCGGCGGCGAGCGCGGCGGTGAGCCCGACGGCGGTGAGAGCGGCGCGCCGGTGCAGCAGGAAGCTGGCGCGTCCGGCGCGGGCGAGGGCGTAACCGGCGGGGCGGACGGGGGTGAGGGTCTCAGCGGTCATGCGTCCTCCTCGTGCACGGGGCCGGGTCCGGGGCCGAGCCCCGCACGCGGCGGAGCCGCACATCGACACTGCGGGGAGGGGCGGGTAGGGGACGACGTCACGCCGGCACCGCCTTGCGGCGCACCAGCGTCACCAGGAACGGCACGCCGATCAGCGCCGTCATCACGCCTGCCGGTATCTCGCTCGGCGGGAACACCACGCGGCCCAGCGCGTCGGACACCAGCAGCATCACCGGGCCGATCAGCGCGGCCATGGGCAGCACCCAGCGGTGGTCGCTGCCCACGATCGCGCGGGCGATGTGCGGGACCGCGAGGCCGATGAACGCGATCGGGCCCGCCGCCGCCACGCCCACGCCCGTCAGCACCGTCGCGCCGACGCCGCCCACGATCCGTACCGTCGCCACGTTCTGGCCGAGGCCCTTCGCGACGTCCTCGCCGAGGGCCAGCGCGTCCAGGCCGCGGGCCACCGCGACCACCAGCACCGTGCCCACCAGCAGGAAGGGCCAGACCTGGTGCACGATCTCCGCGTCGCGTCCGGCCACCGAGCCGACCTGCCAGAAGCGGAACTCGTCCAGCGCCGCCGCCTTCGTCGTCAGGATGCCCATCGTCACCGACACCAGCAGCGCGTTGATCGCCGCGCCGCCCAGCGCCAGTTTCACCGGCGTCGCACCGCCGCGGCCGCTGGAGGCGATCGCGTACACCGCGACCGACGCGAGGGCCGCGCCCGCGAACGCGAACCAGACGTACCCCGTGAGCGTGTGGATGCCGGCGAACGCGATGGCCAGCACCACGCCCACCGACGCGCCCTGGCTGATGCCGAGGATGCCCGGGTCGGCGATCGGGTTGCGCGTGATGCCCTGCAGGGCCGTGCCCGCGATCGCCAGCGCCGCGCCGACCATCAGACCGATCAGGGTGCGCGGTACGCGCAGCTCCCGGACGACCTCGGCGTCCGGGCCGCTTCCGTCGTGCAGCAGGGCGTCGAGCACCGCCGACGGCGCGACCGCGCGCGCCCCGACGGCGAGGCTGAGCAGGACCGCCAGCAGCAGAGCCGCCACGGCCGCCGCCGTCCAGCCGATACGGCGGACGGCCTGAGCGCGTCTGGCTGACATGAACACCTATCGCAGAGAGGACCCAGGGTTGGTAAGGCTTGGCTAAGTCTATGCGTCCGGAATTCGCCGCCCCCGAGGGGGCGGCAAGCCCCGGGCACAATGGCCGGCATGGCCATCCACAGCGCACCGCAGCCGCCCACCGTCGGGTTCGACCTCGACATGACCCTCGTCGACTCGCGCCCCGGCATCCACGCCGCCTTCCGGGCGCTGTCCGCCGAGACCGGGGTGTGGATCGACGCGGACCTGGCGATCACCCGTCTCGGGCCGCCGCTGGAGCAGGAGTTGGCGCACTGGTTCCCGGACGAGCTGATCCAGGAGACGGCCGACCGCTACCGGGAGATCTACCCGGAGCACGCGATAGCGCCGAGCCTCGCGATGCCCGGCGCCCGCGAGGCCGTCGAGGCGGTCCAGGAGCTCGGCGGGCGCGCGATCGTCGTCACCGCCAAGCACGAACCCAACGCCAAGCTCCACCTCGCCCACCTCGGCATCGCCCCGGACGAGGTCGTCGGCTGGCTGTGGGCGGAGGCCAAGGCGGAGGCGCTGCGCGAGCACGGCGCGAGCGTGTACGTCGGTGACCACATCGGCGACGTACGCGGCGCTCGGGTCGCCGGCGCGCTCTCGGTGGCCGTGCCGACCGGGCCCTGCGACGCGGACGAACTGCGCGGAGCGGGCGCGGACGTGATCCTGGACGACCTCACCGCGTTCCCGGACTGGCTGCGGAGCCGCGCCCGGTCCTGACACCACCGCACCGCCGCGCCGGGGTCGCCTCCGCCGCCGTAAACCGAATGCTGTTGCGGTCGTTACCGCGACCGAGCGGATTTGGCCTGCCGCCGCTGCGCCGCGACCGACCGCAGCACCCCGGCCGCGGCGATCAGGAATCCGACGCCCATCAGCATGCTCACGGCGTACGCCACCGTCGGGAACGGCTCGGTGCCCAGGAACAGCGGGGCGACGGTGACGAGAGTGGCGACGGCGCCGACGACGAAGACGATGCCGCCGACGCGCACCAGCACGTCACCCGGGGCGGGAGCGGCTGCGGGAGGAGTAGCAGTCATTCGGCCAGGGTAGTTCCCTTGCGCGTAGGAACCGATCGGGGACGTCTTGTCACCAGCCTCTGGACCATTAGCCTTGGGGGTGGCGGGTCAGGCGACCCGCTGTAGTGCTATCCAGAGCCGTTTTTTCGGCGCCCGCCCGCGGTGCCCACAGCGCCCGACGAGTACGAGGACGAGGACAGACGTGCCCACCGGCAAAGTCAAGTGGTTCAACAGCGAGAAGGGCTTCGGCTTTCTCTCACGCGATGACGGCGGCGACGTCTTCGTGCACTCCTCCGTGCTCCCCTCCGGCGTGGAAGTTCTCAAGCCGGGCCAGCGCGTCGAGTTCGGCGTGGTGGCGGGCCAGCGCGGCGACCAGGCGCTGTCGGTGACGCTGCTCGACCCGACCCCCTCCGTGGCGGCCGCCCAGCGGCGCAAGCCGGACGAGCTGGCGTCCATCGTGCAGGACCTGACGACCCTTCTGGAGAACATCACGCCGATGCTGGAGCGCGGCCGCTACCCCGACAAGGTGCACGGCAAGAAGATCGCCGGCCTGCTGCGGGCGGTCGCGGACCAGCTGGACGTGTGACGCCCGGCGCTCAGACGAACGACAGCGCATTCCGGCCGAGGGGCGGTACGAGCCCCTCGGCCGCCGCGCGTGTCAGCAGGCCGCGCACGGCCGCGTAGCCGTCGTCGCCCAGGTTGTGGGTGAACTCGTTCACGTACAGCCCGATGTGCTGGTCCGCGACGGCCGGGTCCATCTCCTGGGCGTGCTCCAGCACGTACGGCCGGGACGCGTCGGGGTCGTCCCAGGCCATGCGGACGGACGTCCGCGCGGCGTCGGCCAGCCGGCGCAGCATCTCGGCGCCCAGCGAGCGCTTGGCGATGATCGCGCCGAGCGGGATGGGCAGCCCCGTCGTCCGCTCCCAGTGCTCGCCCATGTCCGCGAGCGCGTGGAGCCCGTACTGCTGGTAGGTGAAGCGGGCCTCGTGGATGACGAGCCCGGCGTCCACCTTGCCGTCGCGCACGGCGGGCATGATCTCGTGGAACGGCATCACGACCACCTCGCCGACCCCGGCCGGGACGACGTCGGCGGCCCAGAGCCGGAACAGCAGGTACGCGGTCGAGCGCTCGCTCGGCACCGCGACCGTCCTGCCCTCCAGGGCGGCGCCCGGTTCGCGGGTCAGCACGAGCGGGCCGCACCCGCGGCCGAGCGCGCCGCCGCACGGGAGGAGCGCGTACTCGTCGAGGACCCACGGCAGCACCGCGTACGACACCTTCAGGACGTCGAACTCGCCGCGCTCGGCCATGCCGTTCGTGATGTCGATGTCCGCGAACGTCACGTCCAGCTCGGGCGCGCCCGGGATGCGGCCGTGCGCCCAGGCGTCGAAGACGAAGGTGTCGTTCGGGCAGGGCGAGTAGGCGATCTGCAGGGTCACGGTTGCTCCTGGAGGACGGGGGCGAGCTGCTGGAACGCACCGCGCAGCGCGCCGAGCGCCTCGCCGATGCGCCAGGCGGCGCGGTCGCGGGGCCCCACGGCGTTGGAGACCGCGCGGATCTCGACCACCGGCACGCCGTGGGCGGCGGCGGCCTCGGCGACCCCGAAGCCCTCCATGGCCTCCGCGGCGGCGCGGGGGTGACGTGCGGTCAGCTCGTCGGCGCGGGCCGCGGTGCCGGTCACCGTGGAGACGGTGAGGACGGGCGCGTGCACGGCGCCGACCGCCTTGGCGATGCGCGCGGACAGCCGGGCGGGCGGCAGGTGGACGGTGCGGCCGAAGCCGAGCGCGTCGACGGGGAGGAAGCCGTCGGGGGTGTCGGCGCCGAGGTCGGCGGCGACGATCGCGTCGGAGACGACGAGAGAACCGACCGGGCAGCGCGCCGCGAAGCCGCCGCCGATACCGGCGGAGACGACGAGGCCGTACGGCTCGGGCGCGGCCGTCAGCGCGGTGGCGGTGGCCGCGGCGGCGGCGGCCGGTCCGACGCCGGCGACGAGGACGTCGAGCGAGGGCGTACGGGTGAGGGCGTAGCCGCCGGGGAGGACGCCGGGGTCCCCCGTGGCGACGGCTTCTGCCTCCGCCGCCACGGCGGTCACGACAAGGACGCGCACGAGGGTGCCCTCCGGGTCCTGCGGGTCCTCCGGGTCAGGAGGCCTTCTCGAACTGGAAGCGGTAGATGCCGATGACCTTCTTGCCCTTCGTCTCCATGATGTTGACGTCGGCCTTGCTGGTCGGCTCGCCGGTCTGCGACGAGAAGAAGGCGTTGCCCGGGATGGTCCGGTACGACTTCTTGTACGGCTCCTGCTCGACGGGCTGCACGCCGAAGAGCAGCGTCCAGCCGTTGTCGGCGATCTCCGGGTCGACGCCGAGGCGGACCTTGTCGTCGGCGGCGAACTTGATCTTGGTGGGAGTGCCCTTGGTGAGGCACTTCTGGATCTCGGACTCCTTGAGCGCCTCGCCGTCGTTGTAGCAGGTCGCTTCGGTGTGGACCGAGTCCGATCCGACCGTCACGGTCGCGAGCGGGGTCGGCTTGTCACCACAGGCGGAGAGGACGAGGAGCCCGGCGGAGACAGCGCCGAGAGCGGCAGCGGTCCGGCGGCGCTTGCCGGAGAAGAACGCAACGGTCATGGCCCGAAGGCTATCGGGCGCGACGGGCACGGCGGCGCGGGGGTACGGCGCGGCGGCCTTTTCAGCCCGGTGGCCTTCGCCGGCGGGCTTCGCCGGTGGGCTGCTTCCGCCCCGACCGGGCCCACCCGCACGTGGGGCGTGCGGTTCCAGCCCGTCTGGGGCCCTGCCCACGGCCGCCAGGCCGTAGGGGGAGAGCGAGGACATTCCCCCTACGCCCTGGCGGGCGTGGGGGGACCCCCAGCAGGGCATGCCGTGCCACCGGGTGGCGGCCGCGTCCAGTGCCCCGGCCGGGTTGCCGGGGCGCTGCCCCGGAGTCCGGGCCTCACGCGCCGGCGGGGCTGGATGTGCCGGGTCCGCGAGCGCGGCGCACCTGCGGGGGCCGGACGGGTCCGGCAGCGCGGCGCACGCGCGGGGCGCTGCCCCGGAGTCCGCGCCTCACGCGCCGGCGGGGCTGGATCGGGCCGGTCCACAGGCGCAGCCCCCGGCGGGGCTGGAGTCTGCAGGGTCCGTCGGTGCAGCGCACCCGCGGGGCCGGATGGCCCGGTCCGCGAGCGCAGCCGGGTGATTCACGCCACGCGGGGGCGGGGGGCGTCGGTGCGGCGGGCGGCCGAGAACAGGCCGGGGCCCGCCGACACCGCACCCGCCGCCACGATCGCCGCCGCCACCGACATCCCCAGCGAGCCGTTCAGCGGCAGCGAGATGCCGATCGCCCCGCCCAGCACCCACGACATCTGCAGCAGCGTCTCCGAGCGCGCGAACGCCGACGTACGGACCTGTTCCGGCACGTCCCGCTGGATCAGCGCGTCCAGTGACAGCTTCGACAGCGCCTGCGTGAAGCCCGCCGCCGCGCCCAGGATCGCCACCACGCCCGCGCCGAAGAACACCGCCGCCAGGATCGCCGCGGTCAGCACCAGCGCCAGCATCGTCGCGATGATCAGCTCAGGGCCGCGCGACTTCAGCCACGCGCCCACCGCCGTGCCCAGCGCGTTGCCCACGCCCGCCGCCACGCCCACCATGCCGAGCGACACCGCGGCCGACTGGCCGCCCAGGGGATGGTCGCGCAGCAGGAACGCCAGGAAGAAGATCAGGAACCCGGACAGCGCGCGGTGCGCCGCGTTCGCCTGGAGGCCGTGCAGCACCGAGGGGCCCACCGTGCGCAGGCTCGGCTTCTTCTCGCCGTGCGTCAGCATGTGCGCCTTGCGCTCACCCTTCGCCGAGTCCACCTTGGGCGGCATCGTGAAGGCCCAGTAGGTGCCCAGCAGGAACAGCGCGCACGCCCCGTACAGCGGCCACTGCGGCCCGATCTGCTGCAGCCCCACCCCGGCGGGCGCGGCGATGCCCGTGGCGAGCAGGCCGGCGAGCGTGACCCGGGAGTTCGCCTTCACCAGTGAGAACGTCGGCGGCAGCAGTCGGGGCACGACGGCGCTGCGCACCACGCCGTACGCCTTGGACGACACGAGCACGCCCAGCGCGGCCGGATACAGCTCCAGGTCACCGGTCGCGACCGCGCCCGACAGCAGCAACGCCAGCAGCACACGGGCGAGCATCGCGCCCGCCATCGCCGCGCGCCGCCCGTGCGGGAGGTGGTCGAGCAGTGGGCCGATGACGGGAGCGAGCAGCGTGAAGGGCGCCATCGTGACGGCGAGGTAGAGCGCGACCCGGCCCCGGGCCTCGTCCGTCGGCACGGAGAAGAACACGGTGGACGCGAGCGCGACGGTGATCATGACGTCACCCGCGCCGTTGACCGCGTGCAGTTCGATCAGTTTTCCGAGGCCCGACTCGCCCGCGCCGTGCGCGTGGGTCGCCTTGCGGATGCCGCGCGCGGTGCCGGTGAACGGCAGGTGCAGGGCACGCCCGACCTTCCGGCCCGCTCGACGGAGCGGCCCGGACGTCTCGGACGACCTCGCGGCTGCCACCTCGTCATAGTGCCCCACGCCCCCTCGGCGCGAACCGTGCTCCGCGCCGACGGGCCGCGTGTTGGCCGCCGATCGCGTCCGCGATGCGGACAGCGCGGCCCGTCGGTTCGTCCCGTGTTGCGACGGGCAGGTGGGCGGGGAGCTGCGAAGGGGGTAGCGTGCGTAGCGCGCCACCGGCGGTTGTTATCGGCCGCGCGCCTCTTCGGCATCCCGCAGAATGGATGACGTCAGGTGTGCCCGAAAACGGATCGGTCCGGGCGTGGACGTCGATGCGGCCCTCTGGTCCGCTCCGCCCACGGCCCCGTACCTGTCGGCCTGGCAGGCGCACCCGTGAGACGGCGTAGGAGAGAAGCGAGACCTGTGAGTGCGACGACGCGAAGCCGTACCCCCGACCGTCTGTGCGCCGAGGCGGTAGACCTCGCCCGGGAGGCGGCCGAGGAGGCCGCTGCACCGGGAGTGGTGGGCGAGCATGTGTCCCTCGTCTCCGAGGGAGACCGGGTCGTCACCCACTTCTTCGAGTGCAAGGAACCGGGCTACCGGGGCTGGCGCTGGGCCGTCACGGTCGCCCGCGCGTCCCGCGCCAAGGTGGTCACGCTCGACGAAACCGTCCTGCTGCCCGGTCCCGACGCGCTCCTCGCGCCGGAATGGGTGCCGTGGAGCGAGCGGCTTCGGCCGGGCGACATGGGGCCCGGGGACCTGCTGCCCACGGAGGCGGACGACCTGCGGCTGGAGCCCGGCTACACGGGGGAGGACGAGCCCCCGCCGAACTCGGTGCTCGCCGAGCATCCGCCCTCGCACGACCTGGCCGAGCGGGTCGACGCCGAGGACGCCGAGCTCACCGACCGCAGGCCGGCGATCGAGGCGACCGACAACACCGGGCGCGGCCAGATCGCGGCGCTCGCCGAGGAGCTCGGCATGCGCCGGGCCCGGGTGCTGTCCCGGTACGGGCTGCACACGGCGGCGGACCGCTGGGACGAGGCCTTCGGCCCCAAGACCGCAATGGCGCAGGCGGCGCCGGCGGCGTGCGTGACGTGCGGTTTCCTGGTGCCGATCGCGGGGTCGCTGCGGCAGGCGTTCGGCGTGTGCGCGAACGAGTTCTCGCCGGCGGACGGACGCGTGGTGTCGCTGGCGTACGGCTGCGGTGGTCACTCGGAGGCGGCCGTGATGCCGAAGCCGCCGGTGCCGCCGCCGCCGGTCCTCGACTCGATGGCGGCGGACGAGTTCCCGCTGCGGCCGGCGCGCGACAGCGGGTCGGTGTCGCCGGAGACGGACGCGGAGTCGGAGGACCTGGGCCACTCCTAGCCTCTCCGGCCGGCAGGTCCGCCCTCACGGGGTCCCACCCGAGGGCGGGCTGCGACCAAGCGCGCTGCGCCCGCGGGCCGGGCAATTTCAGCCTTGGCGGGTGCTGCGCCCGTGGGCCGGGCAATTTCAGCCTCGCCGGCGTTGTGCCCGCGCGGGCCGGGTCAACTCCAGCCCGCGGCCTGCGTTGCGTGTGGGGGTCGGACTGCTGTCCGGGGGCGAGGCATGCCCTGCGGGCGTGTCCTTCGTCTCCTCCTACGGCCTGTCGGCCGTGGGTGGGGGCCCCGGCGAAGTCAGGGGTGCTCCCAGACGGGCTGGGGACAAGCCTCGCCGGGTGACGTCTGTGGCGCGGGTGCATCCGGCCTCGGCGGGCGCTGGGCTTGGGGGCCGGGCGATTTCAGCCTTGGCGGGTGCTGGGCTTGGGGGCCGGGCGATTTCAGCCTTGGCGGGCGATGGGCTTGCGGGCCGGGCGATTTCAGCCTCGTCGGCGTGTGAGGCGCGGGGTTCGGGGCGGAGCCCCGCAAGGGGGTTGCGCGCTCGGGCACGGCTGTCGGCCGGTGGGCAGGGCATTCCCCCTACGCCCGCAAGGGCGTAGGGGGAATGCCCTCCATCGCCGGACGGGCTGAAAGGCACGCCCCCGCAGCGGCCCGCCACGTTAGGGAACTCCCGTACGCGGTACCTTCGGCCCCAGCAACAACACACAGGCCGCCGCAGGCATGCGGCACCGGCAGGGCGGAGTCACAGCGTGAGCGTCAGGACGACCGAGTGGGCCGACCCGTTCGGGACGGCGCGGCTGCGGCGCGGTGTGCTCGACGCGTGGGCGGCCAGCCCGGCCCGCTTCCGGGAGGACGCCAACGCCGAGGAGGACCTCGCGCTCGGCGGATACCGGGACCGGCTCGTCGTCGAGCTCGCGCAGAACGCCGCCGACGCCGCCGCCCGCGCCCAGGTGCGCGGACGGCTGCGCCTCACGCTGCGGCCGGGCACGGGCGGCGAGCCCGCCGTGCTGGCCGCCGCGAACACCGGCGCGCCGCTCGACGCGACCGGCGTCGAGTCGCTGAGCACCCTGCGCGCCTCCGCCAAGCGCGAGGGCCACGAGACGTCCGTCGGCCGCTTCGGCGTCGGATTCGCCGCCGTCCTCGCAGTCAGCGACGAGCCCGCCGTCGTCGGCCGCCACGGGGGCGTGCGCTGGTCCCTGGCCGAGGCGCGGGAGCTCGCCTGGCAGGCGGCCGGGGCCAGCCCCGGACTCGGCGACGAGCTGCGCCGCCGTGACGGCCACGTACCGCTGCTGCGGCTGCCGCTGCCCGCCGAGGGCAGCGCGCCCGAGGGGTACGACACGGTCGTGGTGCTGCCGTTGCGGGACGGGGCCGCGGTCGATCTCGTGGAGCGGCTGCTCGCCGGGATCGACGACGCGCTCCTGCTGACGCTCCCGGGGCTCGCCGAGGTCGTGGTCGAGACGCCGGACGGCGTACGGGAGTTGCGGCGCAGCACGCACGGCGCGTACGTACGGGTCGAGGACAGTGCGCGCGGCGAACGGCGCTGGCGGGTGGTGAGCCACGCCGGGCCGATCGAGCCCGCGCTGCTCGCCGACCGGCCCGTCGAGGAGCGGCTGCGCCCGCACTGGTCCGTCACCTGGGCCGTGCCCGTCGAGGTCGACGGCGCACCGGCCCGCCCGGGCACCGCGCCCGTCGTCCACGCGCCGACGCCCACCGACGAACCCCTGGGCGTACCCGCGCTGCTGATCGCCTCGCTGCCGCTGGACACGACGCGCCGGCACCCGGCGCCCGGACCGCTGACCGACTTCCTCGTGGAGCGCGCGGCCGACGCGTACGCCGAACTGCTCGGCGAGTGGCAGCCGGTGAGCACCGGCACGATCGATCTGGTGCCCGGCCCGCTCGGCAAGGGCGAGCTGGACGGGGCGCTGCGGGCGGCGATCCTCACGCGGCTTCCGCGTACGGCGTTCCTGGAGGCCGCCGCGCCGCGGGAGCAGGCGGACGACGACTCCGGCCTGCCCGGCCGCGAGGCGCCCCGGGCGCTGCGGCCCATGGAGGCTGAGGTGCTGGAGGGCGCGGGCGCGGAGACCGTACGCGTCATGGCCGACGTGCTGCCGAGCCTGCTGCCCGCCGGTCTCGAGCGCCGGGTCGAGCTGCGCACGCTCGGTGTCGCGCGGGTGCCGCTGACGGAGGCGATCGACCGGCTCGCCGGTCTGGAACGTGAACCGGGCTGGTGGCGCAGGCTCTACGACAGCCTCGCGGGCGTCGACCCGGACCGGCTGTCGGGTCTGCCCGTGCCGCTGGCGGACAACAGGACGACCATCGGCCCCCGCCAGACGCTGCTCCCTCTCGCGGACACCCCGCCCCACCTGGCCCGTCTCGGGCTGAAGGTCGTCCACCCGGACGCCGCGCACCCCCTGCTGGAGAAGCTGGGCGCGTTGCCCGCGACCCCGCGCGCCGTGCTGACGACGCCGCAGGTGCGGGCGGCGGTGGCGGCGTCGCTCGACGAGGGCGAGATCTGGGACGAGGAAGCGGACACCCTCGACGCCGAGGAACTGGCGGAGACGGTCCTCGCGCTCGTACGGGACGCGGAGCTGGAGCCCGGTGACGAGCCGTGGCTGGGCGCGCTGGCGCTGACGGACGAGGACGGGGAGCTCGCGCCCGCGGGCGAACTCGTGCTGCCCGGCAGCCCGTTCGCCTCGGTCATGCGCGAGGGCGAACTCGCGCTGTGCGACGCCGAACTGGCCGAACGCTGGGGCGAGCAGCCGCTCGCCGCCTGCGGCGTCCTGGCGAACTTCGCCCTCGTCCGGGCCACGGACGTCGTCCTCGACCCCGACGAACTCGACCCCCGCGAGGGCGACTTCGCCGAGCCCGACGACGCAGGGCTGCTCGACGCGGTCGACGTGTGGTGCGAGGACGTGCTCGACCGGCTGCCCGACACGCCGGTGCCGCCGGTCGCCACGGAGATCGTCGCGGTGCGCGACCTGGACCTGGTGGACGACGACCGCTGGCCGCAGGCCCTCGCCCTGCTGGCGCAGCCGCCGTTGCGGGACGCGCTGACGCAGCCCGTACGCATCCTGCTGCCCGACGGCACGACGGAGCCAGTGCGGCCGTACACGGCGTGGTGGCTGCGCGACCATCCGGTGCTCGACGGCCGCCGCCCCGCCGGCCTGCGCGCGGCAGGCGCGGACCCGCTGCTGGAGGGCCTGTACGAGTCGGCCGACACGACGGGTTTCGAGGACGCGCAGGTGCTGCGCGCCCTCGGCGTACGGACGTCCGTCGCCGCGCTGCTCGACGAGCCGGGCGGCGCGGCGGAGCTGCTGGCCCGCCTCGCCGACCCCGGCCGCCGGGTGCGCGCCGACCGGCTGCACGCCCTGTACACGGCGCTGGCCGACCTCGACCCGGAGCAGGTCACGCTCCCCGACGAGCTGCGGGCCGTGGTGGACGGCGAGGTGGTGGTCGTGGACGCGGGGGACGCGGTCGTGGCGGACACCCCGGACCTGCTGCCGCTCACCGCCGGGCTGCCCCTGCTCCCGGTGGCGCCCTCGCGCGCCGCGGACCTGGCCGACCTGTTCCAGGTGCGCCGCCTGAGCGAGGCGGTCACGGCGGAGGTCACGACCGAGGGCGAGGTGCACGAGGTCCCCGAGTCCGTACGGACCCTGCTGGGCCCCTCCACGCCCGCGACGTACGTCGAACACGAGGAGCTGATGGCGGGCGGCGTCGAACTCGACTGGCGCCGCACCCCGGACGGCGTGCTGCACGCGGCGACGCTGGAGGGCGTGGCGGCTGCCCTGGCCTGGTCGACGGCCCAGTGGCCGCGCCGCTTCGAGGTGGCGGCGCTGCTGGAGGACGCGTCCCGGACGACGGAGCTGGAACGGGCGCGCTGGTTCGACGCGTAGCGGCTGCCGCCGGGGCGGACTCGCCACCAACGTGTCAGGATGCGCTGGTGGACGATCTCATACGTGCCTGGGAACGCATCGAGACCTGGCTTGGGGAGCACCAGTGCACCAGTGCTCTGTCCGAGCTGCACCCGCCTGCCTCCGAAGAAGCCATCCAGTCCCTCCGGGACGCCATCCCGTACCCGCTCCACCCGCATCTCGTGCAGTGGCTCGGAATCCACGACGGCGCCCCCCTGTACGACGCTCCCATCTGGCCGGGCGGCTATGTCCCGTACGGCATCGACGGACTCAAGGGCGGGCCGGAGTACATGGAGGAGATGCTCGAAGAGTTCAACGAGCAGCGGGACGAGGACCCCGAGCACTGGATTCTGGATCCGTGGGCGGACCCGCTGTGGCTCCCCATTGCCGGTACGAACACGGGGGAGAGCCTCCTCATCGACCACCGGCCCGGCGACACCTACGGCAACATCATCGAGATCGACTATGAGGGCAACGAGGTCACCGCAGTCCGCTGGAAGAATCTGGGGGAGACGATCGGGCTGATGGCCGAGTCCCTGGAGTCCCGATCCCCTATGCCGTACTCGCGCCGGCACGCGCTCGTTCCTCAACTGGACGAAGGCCCACCCAGGCACCTCAACTGGAAGGTGGAGAAGGCCTGGCACCAAGGACGCGAGAAGACCCCCTCCCGCCGACCGGTAGGAGGGGGCTTCTGTCTACGTGCTACGGCCTGACCAGACCGGGGACATCGATGAAGTAGGCGTCATTGTCCAGCATTCGGTTCTTGGTGTAGAAGCCCGAGAGGCGGGAGCCGGCACGCTCGTTCCGGGCACCGGCCATGGTGGCGCGGGCGCACTTCTCCTTGTACGTGGGTGCCGTGTTCGGCGCCCTCAGGTCGTCGCAGAGACGCCACTTGCCGTCAGCGTCCTCACGGGCATACGCCTGGAGACACTGTGAACCGTTGGTGACACCCGCCTGCGATCCACCGCTCTCCTTGGAGGCCGCGAAGGCATACTCGTCGCACTGAGTCGCCTTCTTGTCACCGGTCGCCAGCGGGTGCAGGACCAGCGCGTACTGACCACTGTCCGGGCAGACCACAGCGCGGTTCGCGTCTCGCTTGGCCGGGTCGAACTCGCGGTGCAGCGGACTGTTGTGTGCCTTGCTGCCGTCCGGGACGGCGGTGTCGCCGCTGATCGGCGCCTTGCCGGTGCCGTAGTCGTAGACCTTCTGCGATCCCTTGTTGTCGGCCCGGTCGACGGCACGGCCCTCAGTACGGTTCATGCCCCGCTCGTCCGGTGTGCCCGTCACCGTGGTGGGCTGACCGGCCACGGCGGGCTTCTCCGCAGTCCAGGCGCCACCGTTGGTACGGCTCTCGACGCCTCGGACATCGTCTCCGGCCGGAGGTGTGATCTGGAAACTGCCGGCGCCCTTGTCCGGCGTCCACGCGCCCTCGGGGTAGTCGGTCGAGGCGATCTTCGCCGGGGGCCACCGGTGCGGTGGTGTCGACGACGAACTGGGTCCACGGCGACCAGTTCAGGTTGTCGTGCGTGCCGTCGTAGGCGTTGGTGCGGAACTTGTAGGTCCGGCCGTCCTTGAGCTGCCCGGCGGGCACCGTCACGCTCACCGGCTTGCCCTGGTCCCCGTACGGGGACAGGAGCAGGCCCTCGCCGAGCGGCGTGGTGATGGGCGTGTTGGTCGCGGCGTCGTAGACCTGGAAGGTGCCGTTGACCTGGTCGCCGTCCGGGTCGGTGAACGTGTCGCGCAGGATCGGGGTGGTGGTGTTGACCGCCCAGACACCGGCGTAGGACTTGAACGGGGCGCCGGCCTGGCGGGACGTGCCGTCCGAGGGACGGTAGTTGTACGTCACCGAGAGCTTGGGCTGGTTGGCCGCGTTGTTGGCCGAGTTGACCCGCTTCCACGCCCGGGTGTCGTCCGTCGCGGCGCGCAGGCCCATGTGACCGCGGGTGGCCTTGGCGGACGCCCAGGTCTGGACGAGGGTGTCGACGTCGGCGTTGATCCTGCCGTCGGCGCCGCAGGACGGGTTGCCCTTGGTCTCGGTGGAGGAGTGGTACTGCTGGTTCCACGCGGGCTGGCTGTTCCAGCGGGACGCGGTGGACGGGGCACTGGTGTCCCACACGGTCCAGGAGACACGAAGTGATGCCTTCCTCTTGGAAATTCAAACACATGTATTGGACGCACGGTTGAAGGACGCTATGCGCGTCAAGAGGAGGGCAGTAGGGCACTTCTGGCCGTGCGGGCGGCTTCGGATTGCGCAGGCCGTGGCGGCGTTGGTCCTGCAGAGGTGCGGTGTCTCACACATCGGATTGATCACATGGCGCCGCGGGGCGGGGTTGTCCTCAGCGCCCTGCCGGTGACCGATTCACGGGTGATCCGTGAGCGCCCCGA
Source organism: Streptomyces sp. NPDC002867 (assembly GCF_053591895.1). Lineage (NCBI taxonomy): Bacteria > Bacillati > Actinomycetota > Actinomycetes > Kitasatosporales > Streptomycetaceae > Streptomyces > Streptomyces sp. NPDC002867. The sequence goes on from NZ_JBSFUR010000007.1 coordinate 131,000, forward strand.
GAGCGAACCGTGGATGTCGGACGAATCGCCGTCAAAGCATCAGATGTTGCCAAGTCGCCGTGTGCCGTGGGGAATTCTGACGCGAAATAGGCGCCGCGTACTTGGGGGCCTCCGGGTCGTCCGGGAGCTCCAGAGGGGGACGGCTTCGCCGCCGCGCTCGGCGCGGGATCCGAGCAGATGGTCGCCACGTCGGGGAACGTCCGGGCCCCGCCGCTCCCTACGCCGGCACCCGCCGCCCCACCACACGCCACGCGCACTCCAGCAGCGCCGCGCCGCCCGCCGCGATCGCCACCGCCGTCCACGGCATCGTCACGCCGACCAGCTTCAGCGCGAAGAAGTCCTGGAGCCACGGGACGACCAGCACCAGCAGGAAGCCCGCGCCCATCGCCGCCACCAGGCCGATCCGCCACCATGTGTAGGGCCGGGCGATGATCGCCAGGACCCACATCGCGACCAGGAACAGCGTCAGCGTCGCCGCGCTCGTCTCCGCGTCCAGCGCGCCCGGGCCGCTGTAGTGCGAGCGCGCCAGCAGGTACGTGGAGAACGTCGTCGCCGCCGCGATCAGGCCCGCCGGGATCGCGTAGCGCATCACCCGCCGTACGAAGTGGGGCTTCGCCCGCTCCTTGTTGGGCGCCAGGGCGAGGAAGAAGGCCGGGACGCCGATGGTGAGCGTGGACAGCAGCGTCAGGTGCCGGGGGAGGAACGGGTACTCCACCTGGGAGCAGACCACGAGGATCGCGAGGAGGACGGAGTACACCGTCTTCGTCAGGAAGAGCGTGGCCACGCGGGTGATGTTGCCGATCACCCGGCGGCCCTCGGCCACCACGGACGGCAGCGTCGCGAAACTGTTGTTGAGCAGGACGATCTGCGCCACCGCGCGCGTGGCCTCCGAGCCGGAGCCCATCGAGACGCCGATGTCCGCGTCCTTCAGCGCGAGGACGTCGTTGACGCCGTCGCCGGTCATCGCGACCGTGTGCCCGCGGGACTGGAGCGCGCCCACCATGTCGCGCTTCTGCCGCGGGCTGACCCGGCCGAAGACCGCGTTCGCGTCGATCTCCGTGCCCATCGCCGACCGCTCGGCAGGCAGCCGGCGGGCGTCGACCGTACGCTCCGAGCCCGGCAGCCCCAGCTTGTCCGCGACCGCGCCGACCGCGACCGCGTTGTCCCCGGAGATGACCTTCGCCGCGACGTTCTGGTCCGCGAAGTAGCGCAGGGTCTCCGACGCGTCCGGGCGCAGCCGCTGTTCGAGGACGATCAGGGCCGCCGGTTTCGCGCCGTCGGCCGGGGACGGCGCGTCGAGTTCCTCGGCGGCCTTCGTGAGCAGCAGTACCCGCAGGCCCTGCTGGTTGAGGGCGTCGGTCTCGTCGAGGACCGGGTCGTCGTCCGGCAGCAGGACGTCGGGCGCGCCCAGCAGCCATGTGGACGTCTCCCCGTTGCCCTCGCTGAAGCTCGCCCCGCTGTACTTGCGCGCCGAGGAGAACGGCAGCGACTCCGTGCAGCGCCACTCCTCGCTGTCCGGATACGCCTCGATGATCGCCTGCAGCGAGGCGTTCGGCCGGGGATCGGACTCCCCGAGCGCACCGAGCACCTGCCGTACGTACGCCTCGTCCGTCCCGCCCAGCGGCCGCACCTCCGTGACGTCCATCCCGCCCTCGGTGAGCGTGCCCGTCTTGTCGAGGCAGACGACGTCGACGCGGGCCAGGCCCTCGATCGCGGGAAGTTCCTGGACGAGGCACTGTTTGCGGCCGAGGCGGATCACGCCGATCGCGAAGGCGACGGACGTCAGCAGCACGAGCCCCTCGGGGATCATCGGCACGATGCCGCCGACGGTGCGGGCGATCGAGTCCTTGAGGTCGGTGTCCTTGGCGACGAGCTGGCTGATGATCAGGCCGATCGCGGTCGGGACCATCATCCAGGTCACGTACTTGAGGATCGTGGAGATACCGGAGCGCAGCTCGGAGTGGACGAGCGTGAACCGCGACGCCTCCTCCGCGAGCTGGGCCGCGTACGCCTCCCGGCCCACCTTCGTCGCCGTGAACGCGCCGCCGCCGGCCACGACGAAGCTGCCGGACATCACCTGGTCGCCCGGCTGCTTGAGCACCGGGTCGGCCTCGCCGGTCAGCAGCGACTCGTCGATCTCCAGGTTGCCGGCCTCGGCGAGCTCGCCGTCGACGACGACCTTGTCCCCCGGCCCGAGTTCGACGAGGTCGCCGAGCACGATGTCGGACGTCGAGACGGTGGAGGCGACCCCGTCGCGCCGTACGCGCGGTTTCGCCTCGCCGATGACGGCGAGGGAGTCGAGGGTCCTCTTGGCGCGCAGCTCCTGGACGATGCCGATCCCGGTGTTGGCGATGATCACGAAGCCGAAGAGGCTGTCCTGGATCGGCGCGACGAAGAACATGATCACCCACAGCACGCCGATGATCGCGTTGAAGCGGGTGAAGACGTTGGCCCGGACGATGTCGACGGCCGATCGCGAGCTGCGCACCGGCACGTCGTTGACCTCGCCGCGGGCCACGCGTTCGGCGACCTGGTCCGTGGTCAGCCCGGTCGCGGGCGCGGTGGCCGACGCCTTGGGCCGCGGTGGCTGCCGGGGGTGTACGGGGTCGAGTTCGGCACCCGCGTCGATGACGGGTCTGCGGGGCTCCTGGCCGTCCATGTCGATCTCCGCCCGCTGCGTCATGGTTTCGACGGTACGGCGGGCGCGGCCGCTTCACCCCCCGGGCGGGCGGAAGACCGGACCGGGGGAGGACGTGAAGGGCCCCGGGTATTACGGGTCGGGTCGTTCGACGGGGTTCCGTGGGGTGTGCCTGCGGCCGCTCGCGGACCGGGCGGTCGTCGGGTCAGGCCTGCGGCCCGGCCTCCCGCGGCCCGGCCGCTTCGGCCTCCCGTGCCGCCCGGTCCCGCTTGATCGCCGCGTCCCGGCGGCGTACGTACCAGATGCCGATCAGGCCGAGGCCGCCGCCGGCCAGGCAGGTCCATACCCACCAGGTCAGGTCGCGGTCGGCGAACCAGCCGTAGAAGGGGACCTGGACGAGGAACATGACGAACCACAGGATCGTGCCGCCGGTGATGGTGGCGACGACCGGCCCCTCAAGGGGCTCGGGTGCTTCGTGCCTGGGGGTCCATTTCGCCATGCGCACAGTGTAGGTCCGGGCGTGGAAGCGGCTGCGAGGGCCGGTCTCGCAGGGGTCTACGCGCGGAGATACCGATCTCAACTTTATACGTTCATACTGAACGAGTTTGCGTCAGACCGGTTTCCTTCGCACGAACCTCTGTACGAGCCCCCACGGAACCGGGTGAGAAAGGTCCCGCATGTCCCCCACGGCCACCGCCGAGGTCGCTTCCCCCGGCCTGCCTCCCACGCCCCCGCAGCCCGTCGGCGGGCTGGACCGCTTCTTCAAGATCTCGGAGCGTGGCTCCACGGTCGCGCGCGAGGTCCGCGGAGGGTTCGCCACCTTCTTCGCGATGGCCTACATCCTCGTGCTGAACCCGATCATCCTCGGCAGCGCCAAGGACATGTACGGTCACCAGCTCGACGGCGGCCAGCTCGTCACCGCCACCGTCGTCACGGCGGCGTTCTCCACGCTCCTCATGGGCGTCATCGGCAACGTCCCGATCGCGCTCGCCGCCGGACTCGGCGTGAACACGGTCGTCGCCCTTCAGCTCGCGCCCCAGATGGCGTGGGCCGATGCGATGGGCATGGTGGTGCTCGCCGGCTTCGTGGTGATGCTGCTGGTGGCCACCGGCCTGCGCGAACGCGTGATGAACGCGGTGCCGCTCGGGCTCCGCAAGGCGATCGCCATCGGCATCGGCCTGTTCATCATGCTCATCGGTCTCGTCGATTCCGGGTTCGTCACCCGCATCCCCGACGCCGCCCACACCACCGTGCCGCTCCAGCTGGGCACCGGCGGTCACCTGCTCGGCTGGCCGGTCCTGGTCTTCGCCCTCGGCACGCTGCTCACCCTCGCGCTGATCATCCGCAAGGTGCCGGGCGCGATCCTCATCTCGATCGTCGTGATGACCGTCCTCGCGGTGATCGTCAACGCCGTGGCGGACGTCGCGTCCTGGGGTCTGACCACGCCCGAGTGGCCCGGCAACCCGGTCTCGACGCCCGATTTCGGGCTGCTCGGCCAGGTCAGCCTGTTCGGTGGCTTCGAGAAGGTCGGCGTGCTGACCGGTGTCCTGTTCGTCTTCACCGTGCTGCTGTCGTGCTTCTTCGACGCGATGGGCACGATCCTCGCCGTCGGCGACGAGGCCGAGCTGATGGACGAGGAGGGCAACTACGCCGGCATCAACAAGGTGCTGGTCGTCGACGGCCTCGCCGTCGCCGCGGGCGGCGCCGCCTCCTGCTCCGCCAACACCTGCTTCGTGGAGTCCACGGCCGGTGTCGGCGAGGGCGCCCGTACGGGACTCGCGTCCGTCGTGTCGGGTCTGCTGTTCTCGCTGGCGCTGTTCCTCACGCCGCTCGCGACGATGGTCCCGTCCCAGGCGGCCACGCCCGCGCTGGTGGCGGTCGGTTTCCTGATCCTGGCCGGTTCGGTCAAGGACATCGACTGGAGCGACTTCACGATCGCCGCGCCCGCGTTCCTGGCGATGGTGATGATGCCGTTCACCTACTCGATCACGCACGGCATCGGCCTCGGCTTCATCGCGTTCAGCGTGCTGCGGCTGGCGACGGGGCGCGGGCGCGAGGTGCCCGTCGCGATGTACGCGGTGTCGGCCGTGTTCGTCTTCTTCTACGCGATGCCGGCGCTCGGTCTGACCTGAGCCGGGGCCGTCAGGCCATCCCGTAGAACTTCTCCGTCTCGTCGACGGCCGCTTTGAAGCGTTCGTCGAAGTCGTCGCGAATGAGCGTCCGGACCACATAGTCCTGGACGCTCATTTGTCGTTTGGCGGCGTGCTGCCGGAGCCGGTCGAGCAGCTCACCGTCCATCCGCAGGCTGAGCACTGTCGATCCCATGCGAGCCAGGGTCGCCGCACCGCCGGAGCCCGCGCGTCACTTTCGGACTCACTCTCACTCATATGGGTGAGGCATCGATCACAGCCGAGACCGGTGGAGCACAAGATGACTGGTCTTTAGCGAGGGTAATGAGTTATGCTAATGAACATGCCTGACCTGTCCCACGGTACTGACGCCGACGTCGCCGCCGTGAACTCCCTGCGCTCCGCCGTCATGCGGCTGGGCCGGCGCCTGAAGCACCAGCGCGTCGACGAATCGCTGAGCCCGACCGAGATGTCCGTGCTCGGCACCTTGGCCCGCTGCGGCTCGGCCACCCCCGGTGAGCTGGCCCGCATGGAGCACGTCCAGCCGCCGTCGATGACCCGGATCGTCGCGCTGCTGGAGGCCAAGGGACTGGTCCGGCTGGAGCCGCACCCCGAGGACCGCCGGCAGAAGGTGGTCAGCCAGACCGAGCAGGCCGAGGCCATGCTCGAAGAGAGCCGCCGCAAGCGGAACGCCTGGCTGGCATCCCTCGCCGAGGGCCTCGACGAGGACGAGTGGGCCACGCTGCGCGCCGCCGCCCCCGTGCTGGAGAAGCTCGCACACCTGCAGTGACCGCCGACGCCGAGGAGGCGAACCCCTTTGAGTACGGGATCCGGAGCAGACTCCGCCCCCGCACCGACCGCCGACGACTCCACAACCGACCGACCCGACCGCAAGCAGACCATGTTCAGCTCGCTGAGGATCCGTAACTACCGGCTCTTCGCGACCGGACAGGTGGTCTCCAACACCGGCACCTGGATGCAGCGCATCGCCCAGGACTGGCTGGTACTGAGCCTGACGGGATCCGCCTCCGCCGTCGGCATCACCATCGCGCTGCAGTTCCTCCCCATGCTTCTGTTCGGCCTGTACGGCGGCGTGATCGCGGACCGGATGCCCAAGCGGCGGCTGCTCCTGGTCACCCAGGCGGCCATGGGCCTCACCGGCCTGGCGCTCGCCGTGCTCACGCTCAGCGGCCACGTCCAGGTCTGGCACGTCTACCTCACGGCGTTCCTGCTCGGCCTCGTCACCGTCGTCGACAACCCGGCACGGCAGTCGTTCGTCGCCGAGATGGTCGGCCCCGACCAGCTGCGCAACGCCGTCTCGCTGAACTCCGCGAACTTCCAGTCCGCGCGGCTCGTGGGCCCCGCCGTCGCCGGTGTACTGATCACCGCCGTCGGCAGCGGCTACGCCTTCCTGCTCAACGGGCTGTCCTTCGTCGCGCCCGTCGCCGGCCTGCTGATGATGCGGCCCTCCGAGCTCCACAAGGTGGAGCGCGCGCCGCGCGGCAAGGGCCAGCTGCGCGAGGGCCTGCGCTACGTCGCGGGCCGGCCCGAGCTGATCTGGCCGATCGTGCTCGTCGGCTTCATCGGCACCTTCGGCTTCAACTTCCCGATCTGGCTGTCGGCCTTCGTCGACGACGTCTACCACTCCGGCGCCGGCACCTACGGCCTGCTGAACACCCTGATGGCGGCCGGTTCGCTGGCGGGCGCCCTGCTCGCCGCCCGGCGCGGCACGTCCCGGCTGCGGATGCTCGTGGGCGCGGCGGTGCTGTTCGGTGCGCTGGAGGTCGTGACGGCGTTCGCCCCGGCCTTCTGGATCTTCGCGGCGCTGATGGTCCCCATCGGCATGTTCGGCCTGACGGTCAACGTCACGGCGAACTCCAGCATCCAGATGGCGACGGATCCGCTGATGCGGGGCCGTGTGATGAGCCTGTTCATGATGGTGTTCACGGGCGGTACGCCGGTGGGCGCGCCGCTGGTGGGCTGGGTCACCGACACGTACGGCGCGCGCGTCGGCTTCGCGGCGGGCGGCGCGGTGGCGGCGCTCGCGGCGGCGGGCGTCGGCGTGATGCTGGCGCGGGTCGGCGGCCTGCGCCTCTCGGTGGGCTGGCACCGCGGCCACCCCCAGGTGCGCTTTGTGGAACGGGACCGCCTGGCGACTGCGGCGTAGGCGGCTCGGGGGGCCGCGGGTACGGGGGCGTTTTCCCCGACCCCGCCCCTTCCCGAAACCGGGGCGTCGCCCCGGGCCCCGTTCGGGGCTCCGCCCCGGGCGTGGCTCCCGCGGGTGGGGCCCGCGGCGGACCCCACCCCCGCCCTCCCCCTACGGCCTGGCGGCCGTGGGAGGTGTCCCCATCCCGAACTGGGGCCCGCCCCGGACCCGGTACCGCGCTTCGCGCGGTGTCCTCAAGCGCCGGACGGGCTGATGTCGCTCCGCGAAATCCAGCCCCGCCGGCGTTTGAGGGGCGGGGTTTGGGGCGGAGCCCCGACAAGAGCGCCGCGCGCAGGAAGCCGGGCCGGTGTTTGAGGCGCGGGGGCGCGGGGGCAGAGCCCCTGAATCCAGCCCCGCCGGCGTTTGAGGGGCGGGGTTTGGGGCGGAGCCCCGACAAGAGCGCCGCGCGCAGGAAGCCCCGCCGGCGATTGAGTCGCGGGGGCTACGGGGGGGCGGAGCCCCCGGGTGGGGGACGCGGCACACTGGGCGCATGAGACTCTTCGCCGCCGTCCTCCCGCCCGACCCCGCCGTCGACGAACTCGGGCTCGCCGTCGACCGGTTGAGCCACATGGCCGGGGCCGACCGGCTGCGGTGGACCGGGCGGGACGGGTGGCACTTCACGCTCGCGTTCATGGGGGAGGTCGGCGACGACCTCGTGCCCGAGCTGCGGGAGCGCCTCGCGAGGGCCGCGCACCGGACCGAGGCGTTCCCCCTGCGCCTGCACCGCGGCGGGCGCTTCGGGCGGCGCGCCCTGTGGGCCGGAGCCGCCGGCGGGCTGGACGCGATGCGGCTGCTCGCCGAGCGCGCCGACGCGGCCGCCCGCCGCTCGGGCATCGACATGAACGAGCACCGCAGCTACCACGCCCACCTGACCATCGCCCGCGCCCGTGAGGACACGGACCTGCGCCCGTTCGTCGAGGCGCTCGACGACTTCGAGGGCTCCCCCTGGCACGTGGAGGAGCTCTCGCTGGTCCGCAGCAACCTCCCGGGCGGCGGCGTGCCGGGCGCGGGGCCCCGCTACGAGATGGTCGATTCCTGGCCGCTGAAGCCCGCGGGTTAACCTCGACGGGTGAACCCGAAGACCCGGAACCAGATCATGGCCGCCGTTCTGGTGCTGATGTTCGTGATCGTCGCGGTGGCGGCCCTGGCCGGCGAGTAGCCCGGTCACGGCCGCCACGGCGCGGCGACCGCGTCACCAGGCAAAGGCCTCCGGCGACGGCCCCGGCCCCGGGAAGATCTCGTCCAGAGCCGTGAGGACCTCCTCGGACAGCTCCAGTTCGACCGCCCGCAGCGCGGACTCCAGTTGGCCGGCCGTGCGCGGGCCGACGATCGGGCCGGTCACGCCGGGGCGCGTCAGCAGCCACGCCAGCGCCGCCTCGCCCGGCTCCAGACCGTGCTTGTCGAGCAGGTCCTCGTACGCCTGCACCTTCTCGCGCACGGCCGAGTTCGCGAGCGCGTCGGCCGAGCGGCCGCTCGTGCGCCGGGCCCCCTCGTTCTCCTTCTTGATCACGCCGCCGAGCAGTCCGCCGTGCAGCGGCGACCAGGGGATGACCCCGAGGCCGTACTCCTGTGCTGCCGGGATGACCTCCATCTCGGCGCGGCGCTCCGCGAGGTTGTACAGGCACTGCTCGCTGACCAGCCCGTACGAGCCGAGCCTGCGCGCGGTCTCGTTGGTCTGGGCGATCTTCCAGCCGGGGAAGTTGGAGGAGCCGGCGTAGAGGATCTTGCCCTGCCCGATCAGGACGTCGATCGCCTGCCAGATCTCCTCGACGGGGGTGCGGCGGTCGATGTGGTGGAACTGGTACAGGTCGATGTAGTCGGTCCGCAGCCGCTTCAGCGAAGCGTCCACGGCGCGGCGGATGTTGAGGGCGGAGAGCCGGTCGTGGTTGGGCCACGGGTCGCCGTCGGCGGCCATGTTCCCGTAGACCTTGGTCGCGAGCACGACCTTGTCGCGGCGGTCGCCGCCCTTGGCGAACCAGTTGCCGATGATCTCCTCGGTGCGGCCCTTGTTCTCGCCCCAGCCGTAGACGTTGGCGGTGTCGAAGAAGTTCAGGCCCGCGTCGAGTGCGGCGTCCATGATGGTGTGGCTGGTGGGCTCGTCGGTCTGGGGCCCGAAGTTCATCGTTCCCAGGACGAGTCGGCTGACCTTGAGTCCGGTGCGTCCGAGCTGCGTGTACCTCATGTGTCCCAAGCCAACTGCTTCGAGTCCACTCCAGGCAAGGGCGCGCGGCCCGGTGTCACGGGTGGCGGCGGCCGGTGTCCGCGTCCGCGCAGTGCAGCCGGGCCGTGGTGCCGTCCTTGCTCCGGGACAGGAACAGCACCCGGTCGGTGCCGAGGGGGACGGGGGTGTTGCTCCACAGGTTCGTGGGCGCGATCCAGCGGACCTCGCCGTCGACGACGCCCGCGACCGCCTTGTTCCCGCCGATGAACAGGTGCCCGGGTCCGGCGGCCGGCTCGGACGGACTGCGCAGCGCCTGGCCGTCCGGCGCCGTGAGCGGGACGGAACGCAGTCCGCGGCGGCCGCCGCTCGCGTCGGCCTCGTAGAGCCGGTCGCGCCAGGTGACGGCGTAGAGCCGGTCGCCGACGCAGGCGGCGGGGCTGGTGAAGGACGTGAAGCGCCACCAGCCGAGGTGCGGGCTCGCGAGTGGTTCGGCGGTGTCCCGGCCCGCGTACGCGTACAGCAGGGCCCCGCGCTTCAGGGACGCGGAGAACAGGGCGCGGCCCCCGTCGAGGAGTACGGGGTCGTAGGCGAAGCGCTGCACGGTCCGCTTCGGGAAGCGGGTGCGGGACACCTCCTCACCGGTGCCGGTGGCGCGGACGGAGAGGACCGCCGAGGTGCTCCAGCTGTGGAAGAGGGCGGCGTCGTTCGGGCCGGCGGGCCGGATGAGGGAGCCGTATCCGGCGGAGGGCTGGTTCCAGAGCTCCTCGCCGGTGCGGGTGTCGAGGGCGCGGAGCTCACCGACGTCCAGGACGACGCGTACGCCGCGCACCAGCAGGTCCCAGATCCGGCTGAAATCGTCCTCCCAGAGGGTCTCGCCGGTCCGCGCGTCGACGCCGGCGATCCTGCCGCGGTCCTCTCCGGCCTCGCCCCAGAGCACCACGGTGGGACCGGCGGTCGCGAACCTGTTCAGCGCGCTCTTGCGCCGTGTCCAGAGCACCTCGCCGGTCGCGGCGTCCAGAGCGGTGAACGCGCTGCGCTCGGAGTCCCGTTGGACGGGCAGCACGATCGTGTCGTTTGCCCGTGCCAGGGCGTGGGAGCGGGGATCGGTGAGCTGCCTGCTGCACCACAGGAGGTGGCCGCTGTTCGCGTCGAGGGCGGCGATGCGGCCCCCCGTCAGGGGTACGTAGACGGCGCCGCCCGCGACGACGGGCCCGAGCAGCGTCCCGGCAGGAGCCCGCAGGCTCCACAGGCGGCCGCCGTCCTGGGAGGTGACGGTCAACTGCGGTATGTCATCGGCCACGTGGGACTCCATCGAACGCGGGACGGCGGAGACGTGCGTGGGGGGATGCTGTCTCCGCAGGGTAACGTCCGAGCCGGGTGGAGCCCCAGCCTCCGCTATTCGCGGGGGAATTCGGAGGTAGTGAGGGTGAGGCCGACGGGGGTGTGGGTGAGGTCGAGCGGCACGCCGAAGTCGACGGTCAGCTCGCTGACATAGTCGTCTTCCTTGGGCTGGGAGAAGAGGTGGCACTTGCCGGTGTAGGGGTCGGCGATCAGATAGACGGGGACGCCCGCGTCTGCATAGGTGGCCTTCTTGGGGCCGTAGTCGTTGCCGGCGGTGTCCTTGGAGATGACTTCGGCGACGAACTCGATGTCCTGGTATCGCCAACGTCCCTTGAGGTCCTTCACCGAACGCTCGGCAAAGGCGGCCACATCACATGCGAATCCGTTGAGGTGTCCGGGAAAGTCGATCCGCACGTCCGAGGCGAGGCGCTTCGTCGGGTAAGCGGCCGTCAGCTGCTGGGCGATGTCGAAGACGATTTCCCAGTGGGTCTGCCGTTGCGGCGACATGAAGATGTTCCCCCCGACGATCTCGGTCTTGTAACCCTCGGGGACGGGCAACTTTTCGAGCCATTCGAACAGCACGTCCAGCGTGAGCTCTCGACTCATGTCGGCCATCTCGATCCTGTCGGTCTCTACGACGGTCATCGTGGCGCTCCTCCCCGGCTGCCGCTCGAACGCATGCAGCCGCGCAGTACAACGATACGCACGGTGACTGGGTTACATCCCTGATTGGCGTCACGCGCCGCCCAGCCAGCCCGCCGCGTCCAGGCGGAAGCTCTCCGGCGGGGTCACGGTGCGCAGGGCGTCCTCCAGGTCGCGCAGGCGGTCGGCGCCCATCGAAGCCGCCCACTCCGCGCGCAGTTCGTCGAAGATCGCGGCCGAGCGGGCCAGGGCGTCAGGCTGTGCGGGGTGAGGCGGATCAGTTTCCTGCGGGCGTCGGCGGGGTCGTCGGCACGTTCCGCGTAGCCGAGAGTGACCAGCCGGTCGACGGTCTTGCCGGCCGCCTGCTTGGTCACGCCGAGCCGCCGTCCGATGTCGCTCGCGCTCGCTCCGGCCGGACCGATCGCCTGCATGGCGAAGCCGTACGCGGGCCGCATGTCAGGGTGCCCCTGCTCGGCGAGCCCGGCGTGCAGCTTGTCGATGAGCGAGCGGAACCCGGCGAAGAGAAGCCGAGCTGCGCGCCTTCCTCGCCCACGGGTTCACCCCGCAGAACGCCCTGGAGGTGGTCATGGGCATCGGCACGTACACGATGTCGACGCTCGCCAACCGGCTGGTGCGTGCCTAGGCCGATTCGTTTGGCACTCCCGCCGGCCGAGGTTGTCGTCGCCCCCGGCCAATCGTCAGGGGCCGCACAGGCCGGCCCCCACGAAAGGAGTCAGCCGTCGGCGCAGCGACTGCGCCGACGGCTGACTCCCCTCACTTCGGCGTCAGAACAGGCCCTTGAATCCGTTCCAGCCACCGGTGCCGATCAGCACCCGGCTGCCGTACGTACCGGCCCCCGTGGAGGCGTACCGCCACAGCTTCCCGGCGGTGTCCCGCGCCAGCAGATCGGCGCGTCCGTCACCGGACAGGTCACCGGTCCCGACGAGAGCGGAGTAACCGCCCCACCCGCCGCCGACCCGCACCCGCGTGGTCACGCCACCGGTGGAGGTCCCGTAGTACCGCCACAGCACACCGGCGGAGTCGACCCCGAGCAGGTCGCCACGCCCGTCCCCGTTCAGGTCCCCGGCCCCGACGATCCGCTTGTACAGCTTCCAGTTGGTCCCGATCCGCACCCGCGACTTCAGCCGGTGATCGGCCGTACCGGCGTAGAAGTACATGTCACCGGTGGATGCCTGACGGGCGACCAGGTCCACGAATCCGTCGCCGTTGACATCGCCGGACGAGGTCAGCTGGTCGTACTGCCCCCAGCCGGACCCGATCAGCGTGTAGGGCGACGAAGCGGTGACGACCTTCCCGCACCCGGGCCGATACGCCCGCAGCTGGTCCCCGACCCGCACGAGCACGTCCCCGCATCGGTCGCCGTTCACGTCCCCGAAGGGCACGAGCACGGAGTTGGTGGCGAACTTGTCGCCGGATCCGGCGATACGGGACGACAGCGCGCCGGTCCCGGTACCCCGGTACAGCGACACGGCCCCGGTCGTGTCCATCGCCAGCAGGTCACCGAACCCGTCGTCCCCGGCCATGTCCCGCCACACGGCGGCGGCACCGCTCACGGCCAAGGTCCCGGACGCCGCGAGATCGGCCCCCTGCCCGTCGGCCGGCTTGACGGCCAGGGTCCACGTGTAGGCGCCATTGACCACGAGCTTCCCGCTCGCGTCCTTCCAGTCCCACGACGGCGCGACCAGACCACGGGCCTCGCCCCCGGTCAGGGTCCGCACGACCTTCCCGGTCGCCTTGTGCTTCAGCACCAGCGACCACGAGGCCCCCGGCTTCGACAGCCACCACCGCGGCTTCCAGGCCCCGGCCTTGATGTCGGCGGCCGGGATGTCGGTGTCGATGACGGCGATCCGCGAGGCGGGGACGCCCGACGGGACGATCCGCACCCGCCGGTCCTCGCCCGTGTAGGCGACGTGACCGCCGAAGCGGTCGACGGTCCACCCGGATCGGCGTCCGGTCCGGTCTCCGAGCTCGGCGGCGGTGGCGACCACTCGCTGGGGCAGGTCCGCCTCCTTGCCGCTGACCGGGAGGCCGTTGTGCAGGTCGACGAGCGTGAGGCCGGCCGCCTCCGAGTGGCGGACCAGGTAGCCGTCGCCGAGGAGCGTGCGGTCGGCGCCGAGCTTCAGGGAGCGCTTGGCCTGCCGGTCGTAGACGCCGGCGCCCTTGAAGTCGTGCCAGTAGTCGCTGCACCGCCAGTACACCCAACGGCCCACGGCCTGGAGGTCACTGGGGACGCAACCCGCGTCGAAGGACTCACCGGCGGCACCCGTCGAGAGGTTCTTCGCCGCCACTTGGGTCGGCACGCCCGAGCTGGTGTCGTCCCACCGGCCGAGGGCGCTCCACAGCGTGTTGCCCCAGACGGAGGCCGCGACCGGCTCCCGCTTCAGGAGCACGCTCCCGGTGTCGGCGTCCTTGAAGTGGAGGACCGCCTGCTGGCCGCCCCACGCCTGGTTCACGACACCGAACCGGCCGGAGAGGTCGACGAGTTCCGGGCTGCCGAGTCCGGAGGTCACCCTCGGACCCCACGAGGCGGCGCCGTTCCGGTAGAGCATGGTGACGTCCTGCTCGGTCGCGGCCTTGCGGCCGTGATGGCCGTCGCCGCTCGCGAACATGGTCACGCAGTAGATGCCTTCGGAGGGGCTGCAGTTGTCGTCCCGGCCGGACACGAGGCCGTCGACGGTCGAGTTCAGCTCCTCCGGACGGCCGGCGGTCTTCAGCCAGGTGCTCCGATAGCCACCGATGTAGGTGCCCGGGCTGTAGTACTGCGAGTCGTCGGCCGTGGTGAGGATGCCGCTGCCCAGCGAGATGCCGGCCGGCTTGGCCTCCCGGTCCTCGATGTCCGCGAGGCGCTTGCGGGTGACGCCGTCCCCGGCAGGGGTGAAGAGGTAGTACCCCCAGTCGAGTGCGCCGTAGGCGGTGTTCTCCTCCGCTCCGGCCACCAGGAGCGAGCCGTCGGGCGTGCGGTGCACCGAGGGGGAGGCGACGGCCAGCAGCGAATTCCGGCTCCCCGCGGCGTCGCGCAGGACGAGCTGGTTGCCCCGGTACTCGTTGTTGCCCGGGTTGGGCGGGGACACGGTGACGAAGCCGTCGCCGAAGCGCCGGACGATGTCGTCGTAGGCCACGTCCCGCAGGTCGAGGGTGGTCGGCTCCGCGTCCAGGTCGTCACGGCGGTACACCTGGGCGGCGTAGCTTGACGGGGCGCCGAGGTGGAAGACGGTGTCCCGGTCGAAGGAGACGCTCTCGCCCTGCGTGGAGAGCGCCTTCAGGCTCCCGGTGGCGAGGTCGACGACCCACCACCCCTGGGACATCGTGCTGTCCTCCCACTTGATGCCGCGGACGGCGACGGACCGGGCGTCGCCCTCGCTGATGGTGAGGTTCCACCCCTCCGGCAGGCCCTCCAGTTTCCGGTCCCGCACCTCGCCGTTCTCCAGGTGCAGGAGGTGCAGGCTCGTCACGGCGTTCGCGGCACCGGTCCGGGTGATGACGGTGTCGCCGTAGGTCGCGACGTACGTCTGGCCCTCCGGGATCGGGACCGTGGCCGACGGTCCGCCGCCGGCCCGCTGCTGGAGCGTCACGTGCGGGGCCGGGGATTCCGTGTAGAGGGCGACGGTGTCGGAGCCGTGGCCGAAGTCCGCCGGGTACTGGGCGAAGCGGAACTCGTCCACGTCGTAGGCGAGCGGCTCGGGCAGCCGGTGGTCGAGGACGGTTGTCGCACCGGTGGCGTAGTCGATCCAGCGGAGACGGTCGTCACCCTCCTGGGCGGTGAGGAAGCCGGTCTCGCCGGCGTTCAGGACGATGGTGGCGCGGGGCACGAAGCGTGCGCCCGGGCTGATGACGACGGGATCGGCGGACGCGCCCGGGATCTCGGCGACGGCCGGCCCCGCGGCGGTGCCGATTCCGGCGGTCACGGCGAGCGTGACGGTGAGAGCGATACGGCCGAGCGCGCGCTGGTGGCGCGTGGCCCGCCTGTTCAGCGGACGAATCACGAAAAAGTCCCTCCCCAGGGCGATCGACGCAGGGGGGCGCTCGCGGAACCGCCGCTCGTCCCTGCGCGAGCAGGGCGACAGTAGCAGGAAGGATCACCGCACGACATCCGGTTTCGAACCTGTTCAAGGGCTGACCGCGGCCCGCGTCGGACCGCCGGCCGGACCCGAGTCGGAGGTACCGGCCCGGGCGGAGCGCCGTGACAGTGATCTCTGACTCGGGTCGCCAGCCGCTCCTGTGGCAAGGGGGCGGATTCCGGCCGTTGTCGCGGCGCGCGGGAGTGTGCCCCTTCCTTTCTCCGCAGCTCCGTGCCGCAATGACGTCCGCCAGCCCGTGACCCCCACACGAAGGCGGGATCCCCCCATGAAACACAGCACTTTGCTCCTCACCGCCCTGCTCGCCACCGGCACGCTCGCGACCGCGACCACGGCATACGCCGCGCCTCGGGTGACGCCGGAGACGGCGACGCTGTCGTTCGACTGCGGTTCCTACGGCTCCGGTACGGCGACGCTCAAGGCCACGCAGGACGGCACGGCCGCGACGATCGAGGTCTCGACGGAGGCGATCAAGGCGCCCATCGCCCTCTCGGAGAACTCGGTCGAGTCCACACTCACCCTCACCAGGAACGGCTCCGGAACGACGACGTTCACCGGCAACGCCAACCCGGCGATCCCGGCCGGCGGCGCGGTCTCGACGGGCCCGCTGAACGGCACGGTCGCCTCGGGCGACAGCCTGGAGGCGACGTCCCTGACGGTGGTGGTCTTCGGCGTCACGGCGCAGTGCACGGCGACGTCACCGCAGAACCCGGGTCCGTTCGGCTTCTGACGCCTCGCCCGCACCCGTCCGCCGTGCCCCGCACGGCGGACGGGCGTCAGCGGGGCAGTTTCAGGTCGGTGCAGCCGTGTTGCTTCGCCGAGCGCTCGGCGAACGCGGTGAGCGCCGACCGGGCGAAGCCGGGGACCTCCTCGTGCGCGTATGGGGCCGAGGAGATCGTGAAGAGCGCGCGGGCGCTGGTGCCGGGGCACTTGGCGGTGGCCCAGGCGAAGTCGTTTCCGGACCGGCCCGCGTCCCGGGTGGACTCGTAGTCCGGGTACTGGGCCTGCGCGAAGGGGCCGAAGAAGGCGCTGATCTGGAACATTTCCACCGATGAGGCCCCTGTCTCGCCCAGCACGCAGGTCTCCAGCAGGGAGGAGTCCGTCGTCGGTGTCTCCTTGATCCAGTGGATGCTGTCCAGGTCGCGCATCGGGATGGCCGCGCACGTTCCCTTCGCCTCGAAGCGGGACTTCTCCTCCGGCTCCGCGGGGACGTCCGGGATCGGGCCTCCGGCCTCGGCCTCGCAGTTCCAGTATTCGGCCGCCCTGACCGCGGTGGCCGCGACGAGCTCGGCGGAGGTGAGGCCCGCCACCGCGCGCCCGGGGGCGGACGCGCTCACGACGACAGAGGCGTCCTGGTTGCCGCAGTCCAGTGCGACGGCGGCGCTCTCGAGGTTGGTGTAACCGTGCCAACCGCCGCCCAGCGCCATCGGCAGCGTGCCCGTCCTCTCCGGGCGCAGATCGTCGAACACGCCCCGGCGGCCGTCGTCGTCGCGGGCCGTTTCGGGGATGCGGGCGATGGTGAGCGCGGTCTTGCCGACCCAGCAGAACTCGTAGCCGTCGGACCCACCGATGTGCAGGTCCTTCGGCAGGCCCTCCTCCGTGTCGTAGTCGGTGAAGACCGCCGACTCCTCCGGCGGGATCAGCCCCTCGCAGTACGAGGCCAACGCCTCCTCGTAGCGCCAGCGCTTGCCCGTGTCGCTGAACTGGTACCAGGCGTAGCCCGCGACGGCGACGAGCGCCAGCGGCAGTGCCACGTACTGCGCCAGGCGGCGTATGACGGTCATCTGCTTGCTCTCCCCGGTTTCGCGGTGTCCCGCCGCACCGTATCCCTCAGGCGGCGGCCCGGTACGGCCGGCCCAGTCCCCACGCCTGGTGCATCGCGTCGGCGAACGCGGCCGCCAGTTTGTGCTCGCCGGTCGGGCCCGGGTGGGTGCCGTCGTAGGTGTCGCGGTGGATGTCGTACGACGGCGGGCGCGAGGCCAGCAGGATCGGCGACGCCGGTGTGTCCAGGTCCGCGACCGCCTTCGCGAGGAGCACGTTGAAGCGGTCGCACTCGGTGGCGAACGGGGCGTCGGACTCGGCGCGGACGTTGGGGATGACCGGCAGCAGGACCATGCGCACGTGCGGGTCGGCCTCGCGGGCCCGGGCGATGAACTCCCGGGCGTTCGCGGCCGTCTGGTCGCTGTTGGTGTAGAAGCCGAGGTCTATCAGGCCGAGGGAGACGAGGAGGACGTCGGCTCGGCAGGCGGCGACCGTCTCCTCGATGACGGGGGCCATGTGGAGCCAGCCCTCGCCCCAGCCCGCCAGGTGGCGGCGGGCCTCCGCGGGGAAGGACGGGTCGGCGTACGCCGTCGACACGGGGGCGTTCGCCCCGGTGTCGTACAGCGTGGTGCGCGGGCCGACGATCTCGTACGGCTCGCCGAGGGACGTGAGGTGCTGCCACATCCGGTAGCGCCAGCTGTAGTCGCCGGCGCGTCCGATGGTCATGGAGTCGCCGACGAACAGGAAACGCATGGGCGTCATCATCGCCGAACCCGTCGGTAACCCGTCAGTGGTCCGCGATGTGAGGCTGGACACGACCCCTCCCCGCAGGGGCAGGATGGGGCAGTGGCGACCGACACCGTGGTGCACCGGCTCGATCTCGGCTACTTCGTCCGCTCGGCTGCCGAGGCGGGCGGCCCGCATCCTCGGGTCGAGCCCGCGCTCGCCTATCTGCTGCGCACTGACGGCGAGTTGATCCTCTTCGACACAGGGGTCGGTGCGGGAGACGACGGTGTCGAGGCGCGGTACCGGCCGCGGCGCAGGCCGCTCGTCGAGGCGCTGGGCGCGGTCGGGGTGCGACCGGAGGAGGTCTCGCTCGTCGTCAACTGCCACCTGCACTTCGACCACTGCGGCGGCAACCCGCTGTTCGCCGGGGTGCCGCTGCTGGTGCAGCGGGTCGAGCTGGCGACGGCCCGGAGCGGCGACTACACGCTCGACCACCTGGTCGACTTCCCCGGCGCCCGCTACGAGGAGCTGGACGGCGAGGCGGAGATCCGGCCGGGGCTACGGGTCGTGCCCACGCCGGGGCACACCGACGGGCACCAGTCCCTGGTGGTCGAGCGCCCCGGCGGGGCATACGTGCTGGCCGGACAGGCGTATGACACCGCGGCTGATTTCGGTGCGGCCGACCTCGCGCGCCGGGCCGCCCGCGACGGCGTGGAGCGGCCGCTCCCTCCGTACCCCGCCTGGGTGGAGCGGCTGGCCGGCTTCGACCCGGCACGGGTGCTGTTCGCGCACGACTGCGCCGTGTGGGAGCCGTCGGGCCACTGACGGGGCGCTGAACGGTCACTGACGGATCAGCAGCGCCACCAGTCGTTCGACCTGCTCGCGCGGGTCCGGCGCGCCGGGCCACGTGGTCATCAGCAGGTGGTGGACCGTGCCCACCAGGGCGAGCGCCGCGGCCGCCGTGTCCAGACCGGCGGGGACGCGGCCGAGGGACCGCTCGGCGTCCAGATAGCGGGTGACGGACTCCTGGATCGCGGCGAAGCCCGGCGCTCCGGACGCCATCGCGTCGCGGAAGCGTTCGGCGGCGCCGGGGCGGGTGAGGGCGAGGCCCGAGACGTCCGGCCCGGTGGCGGTGAGCAGGGCGGTGGCGACGCCGGAGAGGTTGGCCGCGACCGTGTCCGTGCCCGCGCGGGCCGGGAGGTCCGCCGCGAGCGCGGCTGTACGGGCGAGGCGGTCCAGGACCAGTTCCGCGACGAACTCGTCCAGTCCGCCCGCGAAGTGCGCGTGCAGCAGGCCCTTGGAGCAGCCCGCCTCGTCCGTTATCGCCCTGCTGGTCAGGGCGCCGGGGCCGGACGCGGCGACGACGCGTTCGGCGGCGGCGAACAGCCGCTCGCGGGCGTTGGGTACGGCGACTCCGCGCGGTGACATCCGGATCCCTTCCAGGGGGCATGGACAGTATGGGCGTCTGCCCATACTGTTTGGGCGTACGCCCATACTAGTCGGGAGGCACTGCCGTGCAGAACGTCGTCAACACCGAGCAGGAGCAGGCGTGGAACGGTGACGAAGGTGCCCACTGGGCCCGCCACCAGGACCGCTGGGACGCCGTCAACGAGGGGTTCGACGAGCCCCTGCTCGCCGCCGCCGCCATCCGCGCCGAGGACACCGTCCTCGACATCGGCTGCGGCGCGGGGGCCACCACCCGCCTCGCAGCCCGGCGCGCGGTCCGGGCCACGGGCCTGGACCTGTCGGCTCCGATGCTGGAGCGCGCCCGCGCCTCCGCCCGCGCCGAGAACCTCGGCAACGTGGTCTTCGAGCGCGGCGACGCCCAGGTGCATCCGCTGGAGGGCCGTGACTTCGATGTGGCCATCAGCCGCTACGGCGTCATGTTCTTCGCCGACCCCGTCGCCGCCTTCGCCAACATCCGCGCCGGCCTGCGCCCCGGCGGCCGAGCGGCGTTCGTCGTGGCCGCGGACGCCCGGGACAACGAGTGGCTCCAGGCCCTCGCCCGGCTGCGTGGCCTGCTGCCCCTGCGCGGCTTCGGGGCGACCGGCGGGCCGGGCATGTTCTCGCTCGCCGACCCCGACCGCATCCACGAGGTGCTGTCGGGGGCCGGCTTCCATGGGATCGCGGCCGAGCGGGTGGAGGCGTACGGGAGGTGGGGGAGCGACGCCGAGGACGCCACCGCGTTCCTGCTGGGCTCGGGACCCGGGCAGCATCTGCTCGCCCAGGTCGACGAGGCCACGGGCGAGCGGGCCCGGCGCGAACTCGCGGACGTCCTGCGAGCGTACGAGACGGACGGCGCGGTCCGGCTGCGCAGCACGGCCTGGCTGGTCACCGCCGTACGCCCGTAGCGACGCGGGGCGGAGGTGGCAGGCTGGGGGCATGCGTTCGCTTCCGTACGTCACCGTCCTCGCCGCCGCGCTCGTCCTCGCCGCCGCCGTGCCCGCCGTGGCGGAGGACCACGACGGGTTCACCATCGAGGACCCGAGGATCACCGAGTCCAGCGGGCTCGCGGCGAGCCGGGCGCACCCCGGGATCTACTGGACGCACAACGACCAGGACGAGCCCCGCGTCTTCGCCGTCGACTCGGCGACGGGCGAGACGGTGGCGACGATCACCCTGCGAGGCGTGGGCACGCCGCGGGACATGGAGGCGATCTCCGTCGGCGCGGACGGGAACGTCTACGTCGGTGACATCGGCGACAACCTCGACGGCGGCTGGGGCCACGTGTGGATCTACCGCTTCCGCGAGCCGTCGCGGCTGCGCGACCAGACGGTGGACGCCACGCAGTTCGTCGTGAAGTACGCCGACGGGCCGCGCAACGCCGAGGCGCTGATGGTGCATCCGAAGACCGGCCGCGTGTACATCGCCTCGAAGAACGAGGACGGGGGCGGGCTCTACGAGGGCCCGGCGACGCTCAGCGCGTCGGGGACCAACACCTTCCGGAGGATCGGCGAGGTGCCGTGGGTGACCGACGGCGCGTTCTCCCCCGACGGCGAGGAGCTCGTGCTGCGCTCGTACTTCAGCGCCCGCGGCTACGCCTGGGAGAACGGCCGCCTCGGCGCCGACCACCGGGTGCGCGCTCCCATCCAGGGGCAGGCGGAGTCGGTGACGTACACGCTCGACGGCAAGGCGCTGCTGTTCGGCACGGAGGGCGAACGGAGCCGCGTCGAGCGGGTGGAGACGCCGACGCGTGACGAGGGCGGTTCCGGCGGCGGTGACACGGCACGGCCCAGTGGCGGCGACGCGGCCGGCACCGGCGGCGGGGACGAGGAGGCCGGCGCGACGACGTACGGTCTGCTCCTGCTCGGCGGCGGGGCGCTGCTGGTGTTCGCCCTGCGCCGCCGGAAGCGTGGCTAGGCGCCGTTCGCCCGTTCCCGTACCAGCGCCTCGAAGCCGTCGACCAGTCGCTCCAGGCCGAAGGCGAAGTGGTCGAACTGCGAGGAGAACGCGTCGTCGGACAGGCCCGCGAGGGCCGGGTAGTCGCCGCTGAGCATGGCCTTCGCGAGGAAGGGCTCCTGGCTCTTCCAGAAGTCCTCCTCGCTCTGACCGGTCTGCTGTGCGGCCTCCAGGGTCTCCACCTCGATGCGCACGATGCCGGTGACGAAGCACTGCACGGTGATGATCACCGAGATGAGTTCCGGGTCGCGCAGGCCCATGCCCCGGAGCGCGGTGAGTGAGGTGTCCAGGCCGCGCACGGCGCTGGGGCCGAGGACCGTGCGGGACTGGTTGACCTTCAGCAGCCAGGGGTGGGCGCGGTACAGGTCCCGGTAGGCACGGGCCATCGCGCGTACGGCGTCCTGCCAGGTGGAGGACTTCGGAGCGTAGGCGTCGTTGTCCAGGGGCTCGCCCGAGACCCGGTCGAGCATCAGGTCGAGCAGTTCCGCCTTGCCGGGGACGTACCGGTACAGCGACATGGTGCCGGTGCCCAGCTCGGTGGACAGACGGCGCATCGAGACGGCGGCCATCCCCTCGGCGTCGGCGAGCTCGACGGCGGCCGTGACGATCCGGTCGAGGGTGAGGCCCGGTTTGGGGCCGCGCGAGGGGCGCTCGCCGGTGCCCCACAGGAGTTCGAGGCTGCGCGAGACGTCGCCGCTGCCGCTCGTTTCGGTCGTCGTCATGGCTTCACCCTAATCCCGCGTCATGAAACTGAGTACGCCGTACTCTCTTATGGGTACGCTGTACTCAGTTGTTGTCGCGAGAGTGGAGGGGCCGTGGACGAGCACGCCGTGATGGCTGAAGGCATCGAGAAGAGGTACGGGGACAAGCAGGCGCTCGCCGGCTTCGACCTCGCCGTGCGCAGGGGCACCGTGCACGGGCTGCTCGGACCGAACGGCGCGGGCAAGACCACTGCCGTCCGCGTCCTTTCGACCCTGCTGCGGTTCGACGCCGGACGGGCCGAGGTCGCCGGCGTCGACGTGGCCCGTGAGCCGCGCCTGGTGCGCCGCCGGATCGGGCTCACCGGCCAGTACGCCGCCGTCGACGAGGTGCTGACGGGTCGCCAGAACCTGGAGATGTTCGGGCGCCTGTTCCACCTCGGCGGCCGGCGCGCCCGGCTGCGGGCAGGTGAACTGCTCGAGCAGTTCGACCTGGTGGACGCCGGGGACAAGGGCGTCGGCCAGTACAGCGGGGGCATGCGGCGCCGCCTGGACCTCGCCGCGTCCATGATCCTCGCGCCGCGCGTCCTGTTCCTCGACGAGCCGACCACCGGACTCGACCCGCGCTCGCGCGGTGAGGTCTGGGAAGCGGTACGGCGGCTGGTCGCCGGCGGCACCACCGTCCTGCTCACCACGCAGTACCTGGAGGAGGCCGACAAGCTCGCCTCCCGCATCACTGTCATCGACCACGGCCGGGCCATCGCGGACGACACACCCGACGGGCTGAAGAACCGCGTGGGAGGCGACCGCATCGAGGTCGTCGCGCGCGACGCGGCCGACCTGCCGGCCATCGCCAAGACCGTCGCACGGGTCAGCGACACCGAGCCGGCGACGGACGGCGTGGAGCGGCGCGTGCACGCCACGGTGACCGACCGGGTCGCGGCACTGACCGAGGTGGCGCGCACCCTCCAGGACGAGGGCATCGCGGTGGAGGACATCGGACTGCGCAGGCCGAGCCTCGACGACGTCTTCCTGCGCCTGACCGGACACGGCACCGACGAGGGAACGGAGGAGGCGGCATGAGCACGCTCGACACGGTGGACCTGGAAACGCGGGACACGCACGGCCGCGGTTTCTGGGCGGTCGCCGACTGCTGGAACGTCGTACGCCGCGGACTGACCCACTACCAGCGCCAGCCCGTCCTCATCGCCTGGCAGCTCGGCTTCCCGATCATCTCCGTGCTGCTCTACGGCTACGTCTTCGGCGGCGCGATGAAGTCACCCGACGGCGGCAGCGTCCGCGACTTCCTGATGCCGGGCATGTTCGCGATGACCATGGCCTTCGGCTTCATGAACACCGCCGTCGCGGTCGTCACCGACGCCTCCAAGGGCGTCATCGACCGCTTCCGCTCCATGCCGATGGCCCCTTCCGCCGTGGTCACCGGCCGCGGCGTCCAGGACCTGATCGTCGCCTGCGCGGAGCTGACCATCCTCGCGGCGACTGCCTTCGCCATGGGCTGGCGCTCGGACGCGGGGGCGGGCGCGGTGCTGGGGGCGTTCGGACTGCTGCTGCTCCTGCGGTTCTGCCTGATCTGGGTCGGGATCCTGCTCGGTCTCCTGGTCCCCACGCCGGAGGCCGCCGGCGGGCTCTACGCCGTGGCGTTCCCCCTCACCATGATCTCCAGCGTCTTCGTCCCGCCCTCGACGATGCCGGACTGGCTCGGCGCGATCGCCGCGTGGAACCCGATCTCGTCCACCGCCGCCGCGGCCCGCGAACTGTTCGGCAACCCGGTCGCCGGCGACGGCAGCTGGATCCAGGAGCACGCGCTGCTGATGGCGGTGGTGTGGCCGCTCGCGATCACGGCGGTGTTCCTGCCGCTCGCGGTGCGGCGCTTCCAGCGGCTCAGTCGGTGACGGGTTCTTCCCGGGTTCGGCGCTGCCCCGCCTTCAGCAGCTCGGCCGCGTCGAGTTTCACCTCGGCGCCGATGGAGGCGGGGAGGGTGATCTGCCGGCCGGGGGCGTAGACCTCGTCGCTGTCGTACTCATTGGCGACCGGGACGGTCAGGACGTGGACGCGGGTGTGCTTGCGATCGACGATCACAGAGACCGGGATCTTGGCCATGGCATACGCCTCGACCTTGTTCCGCAGGTCGTTGCGGTGGCTGCTGGACGTGACCTCGACGACGAGCCGGAAGACGGCGGGGTCGTAGCAGTTGTTCCGGATCAGGTGCTCGTCGATGTCGGCATCCATGATGGCCATGTCGGGGATGGCGTAGTCCTCGGGGCCATCCGGAAGCCACAGCCCCACGCCCCGGAGTGCTTCGGTTCCTCCGCCGTCCAATCCGGCGCTGGAGGACTGCGAGTACCTGGACTTCTCGCCGACCAAGGAGTTCAACGAGGTCATCGACCACGTCAAGGCGCACATGGGATGAGGGCCCGCAGGGGCACGGGTGACGCGAAGGGCCCGGCGGTGTTCGGCCGCCGGGCCCTTCGTCGTGCAGTCCGCCGTTACAGCTTCTCGATCACGTAGTCGATGCACGCCGTCAGCGCCTCGACGTCCGCCGGGTCGACCGCCGGGAACATCGCGATGCGCAGCTGGTTGCGGCCCAGCTTGCGGTACGGCTCGGTGTCCACGATGCCGTTCGCGCGCAGCGCCTTCGCCACCGCCGACGCGTCGATCTCGTCCGCGAAGTCGATCGTGCCGATGACCTGCGAGCGCTTCGCCGGGTCCACGACGAACGGGGTCGCGTACTTCGACGCCTCGGCCCAGCCGTAGAGCGTGCGCGACGAGGTGGCCGTGCGGCGCACCGACCAGTCGAGGCCGCCCTGGCCGTTGATCCACTTCAGCTGCTCGTTCAGCAGGAAGAGGGTGGCCAGCGCCGGGGTGTTGTACGTCTGGTTCTTGCGGGAGTTGTCGATCGCCGTCGGCAGGCTGAAGAACTCCGGCACGTGGCGGCCGGACGCGTGGACGCGCTCGGCGCGCTCGATCGCGGCCGGGGAGAACACGGCGAGCCACAGTCCGCCGTCGGCGGCGAAGGACTTCTGCGGGGCGAAGTAGTAGACGTCCGACTCGGCGATGTCGACCGGCAGACCGCCCGCGCCCGAGGTGGCGTCGACCAGGACCAGCGCGCCCTCGTCGGCGCCGGCGACCCGCTTGACCGGGGCCGCGACACCGGTCGAGGTCTCGTTGTGGGTCAGGGCGTAGACGTCGACGCCCGCCTCGGCCTGCGCCTCGGGGTGCGTGCCGGGGTCGGAGGAGATCACCGTCGGCTCGGCCAGCCACGGCGCCAGCTTCGAGGCCTTGGCGAACTTGGACGAGAACTCGCCGAAGGACAGGTGCTGGGACTTGTTCTCGATCAGCCCGTGCGTCGCGATGTCCCAGAAGGCGGTGGAGCCGCCGTTGCCCAGGATCACCTCGTAGCCCTCGGGCAGGGAGAACAGCTCGCGCACACCGTCGCGCACCTCACCGACCAGGTTCTTGACCGGAGCCTGGCGGTGGGAGGTGCCGAGCAGGGAGCTGCCGGTGGCGGCCAGGGCGTCCAGCGCCTCCGTACGCACCTTGGAGGGGCCCGCGCCGAAACGGCCGTCGGCGGGCTTGATGTCAGCGGGAATCTGGATATCAGCCACGAGCCGGAGCGTATCCCCTCAGGCCGCCCGACGCCGACCCGGTCCGGACCATGAGACGGGCCATGAGACGGGCCATGAGGCGACGGCACGGCCCTGAGCTGCGGGATCAGCCGGCGAGCTCCTTGAGGTGCTTGAGCAGGGCGATCAGGACGAACTTGCTCGAGGAGTGGTCCCGGGCGTCGAACTCGACGAGGGGGACGTCCGGCCCGAGCGTCAGCTCCCCGCGGATCTCGTCCTCCGATCGGAAGGGACCGCCGAAGTCGTTGACGGCGACGATGAACGGCGTGTCGCGGCCCTCCAGGCAGTCGATCGCGTACCGGGCGCCGTCGAGCGCGCGGGTGTCGACGAGGACGACGGCGCCGGTCGTGCCGTCCAGGAGCGGGTCCCACAGAAAGCGGAACCGGTCCTGCCCGGGCATGCCGAAGAGGTGGAGCACCGTGCGCTCGTCGAGGGTGAGGCGCCCGAAGTCGAGCGCGACCGTCGTCACCGTCCGGCCCGGCACGGCGGCGGGGACGCTGATCGGCTCCTCCGTGTGCAGTGGGCGGATCTCGCTGACGGACCGCACCATCGTCGTGCTTCCCGTGCCGGAACCACCGGCCACCACGATCTTCATGGCGCTGAGCTGTGCCCCGGCGCAGGTCATCGTTTCTCGTCGGTGCCGGTCATCGAACGGTGCCTTCCGGGGATGCGGTGGGGAGTGTCGAAGCCGCTGCATGCTGATCAAGTGGAGGTCACTATAGGAGAGTTGGCGATCACTTGGGCAAGGGTCCGGCGCGTCTCTTTCCGTTCTCTGCCGGACTCCGTGCGCGACCGGAACCGGCTCGCCGGGGGAGACGCAGGCGTGAGGCGTGCAGCGCGGGTCATCCTGGGAGACATGACAGGGGATACGCACGACGTGGCGCGGGCGCTCACAGCCGCCGTGCGCGGCGATGTCGACTTCGGCGCCACGGCACGGGCCCTGACGACCATGGACGCCTCCAACTACCGGCGGGTCCCCGACGGCGTGGTGGCGCCGCGCGACGCGGACGACGTGGCGGCGGCGCTGGCGGTGTGCCGCGAGCACGGGGTGCCGGTGGTGGCGCGCGGCGCCGGTACGTCGATCGCCGGCCAGGCCACGGGCGTCGGCGTCGTCCTGGACTTCACGCGCCACATGAACGCGATCGTCTCCGTCGACCCCGGGGCCCGTACGGCCGTCGTGCAGCCGGGAGCCGTGCTGGACACGCTCCAGGCGGCGGTGCGGGCGCACGGCCTCGCCTTCGGGCCGGACCCGTCGACGCACAGCAGGTGCACGATCGGCGGGATGGTGGGGAACAACTCGTGCGGCGCCCACTCCGTGCGCTGGGGCACCACGGCGGACAACATCCGCAGCCTGAAGGCCGTCACCTCGACGGGCGTCCCCGTCACCCTCGGCCGGGGCAGTGGCTCCACCGGCGTCCCGCCCGGCCTCGACGACCTCGTCCGCGCCAACCTGGCGCTCCTGCGCACCGGTTATCCCGACGGCCTGCCGCGCCGGATCTCCGGCTACGCCCTCGACGCGCTGCTTCCCGAGAAGGGCGCCGACCTCGCCCGCGCCTTCTGCGGCAGCGAAGGCACCCTCGCCGTCCTGACCGAGGTGACCGTCGGCCTGGTCGAGACCCCGGCCGCCCGCGCCCTCGCCGTGCTCGGCTACCCCGACGAGAGCGCCGCCGCCGAGGCCGCCCCCGGCCTGCTGCCCCACCGGCCGCTGACCGTCGAGGGGATGGCGGACGACCTCGTACCGGACGCGGCGGGCCTGCCGCGCGGCGCGGCCTGGCTGTTCGTCGAGACCGGCGGCGACACCGCCGCCGAGGCGCGTTCGCGCGCGGCGCGGATCGTACGGGCCGCCGACGCGCTCGACGGCACGGTCGTCGACGACCCGGCCGGCATGCGGGCGCTGTGGCGCGTACGCGAGGACGCGGCCGGCACCGCGACCCGGACGCCGGACGGCGGCGAGGCGTGGCCCGGCTGGGAGGACTGCGCCGTCCCGCCGGTGCGGCTCGGGCCGTACCTGCGCGACTTCCGCGCCCTGCTCGCCGCGCACGGCCTGCACGGCACCCCCTACGGCCACTTCGGCGACGGCTGCGTCCACGTCCGCATCGACTTCGACCTGATGAGCCGGGAGGGGGTGGCGCGCTTCCGGGCGTTCTCCGAGCAGGTGGCCGACCTCGTCGTCGCGCACGGCGGGTCGCTGTCCGGCGAGCACGGCGACGGCCGGGCGCGCGCGGAGCTGCTGCCACGGATGTACGGGCCCGAACTCGTCGGCCTCTTCGGCGCCTTCAAGGACCTGTGGGATCCCGACGGCCTGCTGAACCCGGGCGTGCTGGTCCGCCCCGGCCCGCTCGACACCGACCTCCGCTTCGACGTCCTGCCCAGGCAGCCGGTCGACGTCGCGTTCGGCTACCCGCACGACGGCGGCGACTTCGCGGGCGCGGTGCGGCGCTGTGTCGGCGTCGCCAAGTGCCGTACGGAGCAGCCCGCGGCCGGCGGCGGCGTGATGTGCCCCTCGTACCGGGCGACCGGCGAGGAGCGGCACTCGACGCGGGGGCGGGCCCGGCTGCTGCACGAGATGCTGGCGGGCGAGATCGTCACGGACGGCTGGCGGTCGGCGGAGGTGCTGGACGCGCTCGACCTGTGTCTGTCGTGCAAGGGCTGCCGCAGCGACTGCCCGGTGGGCGTGGACATGGCCACGTACAAGGCGGAGTTCCTGCACCACCACTACGCGGGCCGCCGCAGGCCCGCCGCGCACTACGCGATGGGCCGGCTGCCGGAGTGGCTGCGGCTCGCCGGGCCGTTCGCGCCGGCCGTCAACGCGCTCGCCCGCTTCGGCCCGGCGGCCGCGCTGGCCAAGCGGATGTGCGGGATCGCGCCGGAGCGGCGGCTGCCGGTCCTCGCGCCCCGTCCGCTGAGCCGCCTGCTGCGGGACCATCTGCGGGAGCGCACGGGCGTGTTCGCGAGGAGCCGTACGACGGTGCTGTGGCCGGACACCTTCACCGACCGGCTGTCGCCGTCCGTGGGCATGGCGGTGGTACGGGTCCTGGAGGCGGCGGACGTCGGGATCGTGGTGCCACCCGGCCGGGTCTGCTGCGGGCTGACGTACGTCTCCACGGGCCAGCTGGACCGGGCACGTTCGGTCATGCGGCGCACCCTGGACACGGTGGAGCCGCTGCTCGAACTGGGCGCGCCCGTCACGGTGCTGGAGCCGAGCTGCGCCGCGACGCTGAAGACCGACCTGCCGGAACTGCTGGGCGGTGATCCGCGGGCGGCCCGGCTCGCGGCCTCGGTGCGGACGTTCGCGCAGAGCCTCGGGCAGTGCGCCCCGGACTGGAGCCCGCCGCGTCTGGACCGCCCGGTGGTGGGCCAGACGCACTGCCACCAGCATGCGGTGCTGGGCGACGCGGCCGAGCGGGCGCTGCGGGAGAAGGCCGGGCTGAGCGGGGAGCTGAGCGGCGGCTGCTGCGGCCTGGCCGGCAACTTCGGTTTCGAGGCGGGCCATTACGAGGTGTCGGTGGCGTGTGCGGAGGAGCAGCTGCTCCCGGCGGTGCGGGCGGCGTCGCAGGAGACGGTGCTGCTGGCGGACGGCTTCTCCTGCCGCACCCAGCTGGACCAGCTGACCGACCGCCGGGCGCGGCACCTGGCGGAGGTCCTGGCGGACGGTCTGTGAGCGTTTCCCCTTCGGGGGCTTGCGCGACGTGCGCGTTGGCGGGCGGGTTGCGGGGCTTCGCCCGCACACTGCCCCCGAGCGGAACAGTCGCCCACAGGCCGGGCGAAGGCAAGGGCCGCAGGATCCCGTCAGTGGGGGGCGGTCGCCACCTGGCGGGCCAGGTGCAGCAGGGCGGTGATCGCCGGGTGTGGTGACGTGGCGCGCCAGGCGAGCAGGACCGGGACCGGCGGGGCGTCGGTCAGGGGGCGGTAGGCGACGCCGGGGTTGGTGTGCAGCTCGGCGGTGGAGGCGGCCGAGACGCCCGCGCCGTGGCCGGCCGCGATCGCGGTCAGCCAGTCGTCGGTGTTGCCGACGGTGAGCGTGCCGGCGGGCCGGGCGTCGGGCGGCCACAGATCGGGGGTCGTCATGCCGGAGCCGGTGTTCAGGACGACGGGCCCGGTGGCCACGTCGGCGAGGGTGAGCGTGGTGCGCGCCGCGAGCGGGCCGTCCGCCGTGACCGCGGCGACGCGCGCCTCGGTGAACAGCAGCGCCGTGACCAGGCCCGGCGTGTCGACGGGACCCCGCAGGACGGCGGCGTCGACCCGGCCGCTGGTCAGCCCGGCCGTGCGGTCGTCGATACGGAGCAGTTCGAGCGGTGTCTCCGGGTGCTCGCGCCCCCAGCGGCGCAGCAGCGGCGTGGTGTACGGGCCGAGCGCGGCACAGGCGTGGCCGAGCCGCAGGGGTGTGCGCAGCAGTCGGCCCGCGTCGAGGGCCTCGTCGAAAGCGGCGACGGCGGCGGCCGCCTTGTCGCGGAACGCCCGCCCCTCGGCGGTCAGCGCGAGGTGGTGCGTGGAGCGGTCGACGAGCCGGGTGCCGAGGTGCCTCTCGAGGGCGGCGAGCGAGCGGGAGACGCTGGGCTGGGTGAGGTTCAGCCGGGCGGCGGCCCTGGTCACGCTCGACTCCTCGGCGATGGCGGGGAAGCAGCGGAGGTGACGCAGCTCGATGCTCATACGTCCCGAGCACAAGCGCAGTGAGATCGGCATTTCACGGGGCATGCGCGGGTCCGTAGCGTGGAGGGGATGGTCGTGGGACGAGGTGAGCGGGGAGGCCGGGCGGTGAACGAGGCGGGGTCCGCGCACGGACGCACGGGCGTACCCACGGGGGCGCGCGGTCCGGCGGGGGCGGGCGATACGGCGGGTGCGGGCGGGCCCGGCGCCGCCGGGGCCGTCGTCGTGCTGCCCGAGGGGGCCGGGCCCGTGGCCGAGGCAGAAGCGGGACGGTCGCGGCGGAAGCTCGGGCCCGTGTCGCTCGTCGTGGCGGGCGCGCTGTCCGTACAGTTCGGCGCCGCGATCGCCGTGATGCTGATGCCGCGCACGGGCCCGCTCGGCGTGGTCACGCTGCGGCTCGTGCTCGCCGCGCTCGTGCTGCTCGTCGTGTGCCGGCCGCGCCTGCGCGGGCATTCGCGCGCCGACTGGGGCACGGTCGTCGCCTTCGGCGCCGCGATGGCCGCGATGAACGTCCTCTTCTACCAGGCCGCCCACCGTATCCCGCTGGGCGCCGCCGTCACCCTGGAGGTGCTCGGCCCGCTCGTCATGTCCGTGATCGCCTCGCGCAGGCTCGTCAACCTGCTGTGGGCGGGGCTCGCGCTCGCGGGCGTGTTCCTGCTGAGCGGCGGCGGTTTCGACCGGCTCGACCCCGTGGGCGCGCTGTTCGCCCTGGGCGCGGGCGCGATGTGGGCGGCGTACATCGTCTTCAGCGTCCGCACCGGGCGGCGCTTCCCACAGGCGGACGGGCTCGCGCTGGCGATGGCCGTGGGCGCGCTGCTCAGTCTGCCGCTGGGCCTGATGGAGGCCGGGCCGAAGCTGGTGGTGCCCTCCACGCTGGGGCTCGGCCTCGCGGTGGCGCTGTTGTCGTCGGTCCTCCCGTACACCCTCGAACTGCTGGCGCTGCGCAGGCTGGCCGCGGCGACGTTCGCCGTGCTGATGAGCCTGGAGCCCGCGATCGCGGCGACGGCCGGATTCCTCGTCCTGGGGCAGGGCCTGGCGCCTGCCGAGGTGATGGCGATCGCGCTGGTCGTGGTGGCGAGCATGGGTGCCGTCCGCGGGAGCCGGGTTCGTCCCTGACCGGGGCGGGGGCCGTTGGTGGTGGTTGCCGGTGGTCGCTGCAGTCCTGATGGGGGGTGGGGGAGCCGGGTTCGTCCCTGACCAGGGCGGGGGCCGTTGGTGGTGGCGGAAGGGCCCGGACGACCGTCAAAAAAATCAAAGCAAGCACGCTTGCTTGTTTTCTGGAACGCTGCCATGCTCCGGGGCACGAACCGTCGTGCCCACCAGGGAGCGTTACGTGTCCGATCCGACTGCCGTGCTCGACGACCTGCGCGACGAAAGCGATGAACTCGACCGGCTGGTCGCCGGTCTGGCCCCCGGAGCGTGGGCCGCGGCGACCCCCGCCGAGGGCTGGAGCGTCGCCCACCAGATCGCCCACCTCGCCTGGACGGACCGGGCCGCGCTGAAGGCGGTCACCGATCCGGACTCCTTCGCCGCGGAGGTCGCCAAGGCGCTCGCCGCGCCGCACTCGTTCGTCGACGACGGCGCGGCCGAAGGCGCGGCCCTGCCACCCGCCGACCTGATGCACCGGTGGCGCGAGGGCCGCGAACTGCTGCTGACCGCCCTGCGCGAGGCCCCGCCCGGCGCCCGGTTCCCCTGGTACGGGCCCCCGATGAGCGCCGCGACGATGGCGACCGCGCGCCTGATGGAGACGTGGGCGCACGGCCAGGACGTCGCCGACGCGCTCGGCGTCGTACGGAAACCGACGGCGCGGCTCGCCCAGATCGCGCGCATCGGCGTGCGGACGCGGGACTTCGCGTACCGGGTGCACGGGCTGACCCCGCCGGCCGAGCCGTTCCGCGTCGAACTGACCGGACCCGGCGGCGAACTGTGGACGTACGGCCCCGAGGAGGCGGCTGGCGTCCCCCATGCCGAAGGCCTGGGGAAGGTGACCGGCCCGGCGCTGGACTTCTGCCTCCTGGTCACGCAGCGGGCGCACCGCGCGGACCTGTCGCTGCACGCGACGGGCCCGGACGCCGACCAATGGCTCGACATCGCCCAGGCGTTCGCGGGCCCGCCCGGCAAGGGACGCCAGCCGGGGGCCCACGGGGCGGTCGGGCGCAGCGGCACATCCACCGACCCGGCCGACGGGCCCGAGCCCGGCGGCAACGCCAGGGGCGGCACCGGCGGGGGACGCCGGTGAACCCGGCCCCGGACGGCGGCGAGGCCCCCCGCGGCAGCAGCGCGCCGCTGCGCGTCGGGAACGCCTCCGGGTTCTACGGCGACCGGTTCGACGCCGTGCGCGAGATGCTCACCGGCGGGCCCCTCGACGTGCTCACCGGCGACTACCTCGCCGAGCTGACCATGCTCATCCTCGGCCGCGACCGCCTCAAGGACCCGCGCCTGGGCTACGCCAAGACCTTCCTGAGGCAACTGGAGGACACCCTCGGCCTCGCCCACGAACGCGGCGTCCGCATCGTCGCGAACGCGGGCGGGCTGAACCCCGCCGGACTCGCCGACGCCGTCCGCGCCCTCGCCGCACGGATCGGCGTCCCCGTCCGCGTCGCCCACGTCGAGGGCGACGACCTGTCCGCCCGCTTCCCCGACGCGCTGACCGCCAACGCCTACCTCGGCGGCGTCGGCATCGCCGCCTGCCTGCGCGCCGGCGCGGACGTCGTCGTCACCGGCCGCGTCACCGACGCCGCCCTCGTCACCGGCCCCGCCGCCGCCCACTTCGGCTGGGGACCGCAGGAGTACGACAGGCTCGCGGGCGCGGCCGTCGCCGGGCACGTCCTCGAATGCGGCACCCAGGCCACCGGCGGCAACTACGCGTTCTTCACCGGTCACGACGTGCGCCGCCCCGGCTTCCCCCTCGCCGAGATCCACGCCGACGGCACCTGCGTCGTCACCAAGCACGACGGCACCGGCGGCCTGGTCGACGTCGGCACCGTCACCGCGCAGTTGCTGTACGAGACGGGCGGCGCCCGGTACGCGGGACCGGACGTGACCGCCCGGCTCGACACCGTACGCCTGGAGGAGGACGGCCCGGACCGGGTGCGGATCTCCGGCGTGCGGGGCGAGGCCCCGCCGCCCGCCCTCAAGGTGGGGCTCAACCGCATCGGCGGCTGGCGCAACGAGGTCGTGTTCGTGCTGACCGGGCTCGACCTCGAGGCCAAGTCCCGCCTCGTCCGCGACCAGTTGGAGGACGCGCTCGGCAAGCAGCGGCCCGCCGAGGTGCGCTGGGAGCTGGCCCGCACCGACGCGGCCGACGCCGACACCGAGGAACGCGCCAGCGCCTACCTCCGGCTCGTGGTGCGCGACCCGGACGCCGAACGCGTCGGGCGCGCGGTGAGCAGCGCCGCGATCGAGCTCGCGCTCGGCAGCTACCCCGGCTTCCACGTGACGGCCCCGCCGGGCAAGGGCGCACCGTACGGGGTGTTCGACGCGGTGTACGTCCCGGCCGGCACGGTCCCGCACACCGCCGTGCTGCCGGACGGGGAGCGCGTGGACATCCCGTCCGCCGCCGGCGCGACGCCGGACGGCGACGTGCCCCCCGGCGCGCTGCCCGAACCCCTGCCGCCCGGCCCGACCCGTCGCGCCCCCCTCGGTCTCGTCCTGGGCGCCCGCAGCGGCGACAAGGGCGGTGACGCCAACATCGGCGTCTGGGCCCGCACCGACGACGCCTGGCGCTGGCTCGCCCACGAGCTGACCACCGAGCGGCTGCGCGTCCTGCTCCCGGAGACCGCCCGGCTGCCCGTCGCCCGGCACGTGCTGCCCAACCTGCGCGCCCTGAACTTCGTCGTCGAGGGGATCCTCGGCGAAGGGGTCGCCGCGCAGGCCCGTTTCGACCCGCAGGCCAAGGCGCTGGGCGAATGGCTGCGCGCCCGCTACGCCGACATCCCGGAGGCACTGCTGTGACCGTCCTCGGCTCGGCCCTCGATGTGACGGGCCCCGAATACGCCGCCCACCGCGAGGCGATGCTCGCCCGTCTCGCCGACCTGGAGGCGGAGCACGCCAAGGCGCTCGCGGGCGGCGGCGAGAAGTACGTCGCCCGGCACCGCAAGCGGGGCAAGCTGCTCGCGCGCGAGCGGATCGAGCTGCTGCTCGACCCCGACACCCCCTTCCTGGAGCTGTCACCGCTCGCCGCGTGGGGCAGCGACTATCCCGTGGGCGCGTCGATCGTCACCGGCATCGGCGTCGTCGAGGGCGTCGAGTGCCTGATCACCGCCAACGACCCGACGGTGCGCGGCGGCGCGTCCAACCCGTGGACGCTCAAGAAGGCCCTGCGCGCCAACGAGATCGCGTACGCCAACCGGCTGCCGTGCGTCGCGCTCGTCGAGTCGGGCGGCGCGGACCTGCCGTCCCAGAAGGA
This sequence comes from Streptomyces sp. NPDC002867, assembly GCF_053591895.1. Lineage (NCBI taxonomy): Bacteria > Bacillati > Actinomycetota > Actinomycetes > Kitasatosporales > Streptomycetaceae > Streptomyces > Streptomyces sp. NPDC002867. Next base: position 165,497 of record NZ_JBSFUR010000007.1, read on the forward strand.
GATCTTCATCCCCGGCGGGGCGCTGTTCCGCGACATCACCCGGCTCTCGGCGGCCGGCATCCCGACGATCGCGGTCGTGTTCGGCAACTCGACGGCCGGCGGGGCGTACGTCCCCGGCATGTCCGACCACACCGTGATGATCAAGGAGCGGTCGAAGGTCTTCCTCGGCGGGCCGCCGCTGGTGAAGATGGCGACCGGCGAGGAGAGCGACGACGAGTCGCTGGGCGGTGCCGAGATGCACGCGCGGACCTCCGGCCTCGCCGACCACTACGCGCTCGACGAGCAGGACGCGCTGCGTCAGGCGCGGCGGATCGTCGCCCGTCTCAACTGGCGCAAGGCGCACGCGGATCCCCTTCCGGCAGAGCCTCCGAAGTACGCGGCCGACGAGCTGCTCGGCATCGTGCCGGAGGACCTGAAGACGCCGTTCGACCCGCGGGAGGTCATCGCCCGGATCGTGGACGGCTCGGACTTCGACGAGTTCAAGCCGCTGTACGGGCCGAGCCTGGTGACCGGGTGGGCGCGGCTGCACGGCTATCCCGTCGGGATCCTCGCCAACGCGCAGGGCGTGCTGTTCAGCGCCGAGTCGCAGAAGGCGGCCCAGTTCATCCAGATCGCCAACCAGCGCGACATCCCCCTGGTCTTCCTGCACAACACGACCGGCTACATGGTCGGCAAGGAGTACGAGCAGGGCGGCATCATCAAGCACGGCGCGATGATGATCAACGCGGTGTCCAACTCCCGCGTACCCCACCTGTCGGTGCTGATGGGCGCCTCGTACGGGGCCGGGCACTACGGCATGTGCGGACGGGCGTACGACCCGCGGTTCCTGTTCGCCTGGCCGAGCGCCAAGTCGGCGGTGATGGGCCCGCAGCAGCTCGCCGGCGTGCTGTCGATCGTGGCCCGTGCGTCGGCGGCGGCGAAGGGACAGCCGTACGACAACGAGGCGGACGCCGGGCTGCGGGCGATGGTCGAGCAGCAGATCGAGGCCGAGTCGCTGCCGGTGTTCCTGTCGGGGCGGCTCTACGACGACGGGGTCATCGACCCCCGCGACACGCGGACGGTGCTCGGCCTGTGCCTCTCCGCGATCCACACGGCACCGGTCGAGGGCGCCCGCGGCGGCTTCGGCGTCTTCCGGATGTGAGGACCCTTCCGTGATTGCTTCTGTCCTGGTCGCGAACCGCGGCGAGATCGCCTGCCGCGTCTTCCGCACCTGCCGTGACCTCGGGATCGCGACGGTCGCGGTCCACTCCGACCCCGACGCCTCGGCCCTGCACGTGCGCGAGGCGGACGCGGCGGTACGGCTGCCGGGCGCCGCGCCCGCGGAGACGTACCTGCGCGGCGAACTGATCGTGAAGGCGGCGCTGGCGGCCGGCGCGGACGCGGTGCACCCGGGCTACGGATTCCTGTCCGAGAACGCGCACTTCGCGCGCGCCGTGCTGGACGCCGGCCTGGTCTGGATCGGCCCGCCTCCCGAGGCCGTCGAGGCGATGGCCTCGAAGACGCGGGCCAAGGAGCTGATGGGCCTCACGCCCCTGGACACCGGCACGCTCACCGAGGCCGACCTCCCCGTCCTGGTGAAGGCGGCGGCCGGCGGCGGCGGCCGGGGGATGCGGATCGTCCGTTCCCTGTCCGCGCTGCCGGGCGAACTGGAGGCGGCGAGCTCGGAGGCGGCGTCCGCGTTCGGCGACGGAGAGGTGTTCGTCGAGCCGTACGTGGAGGACGGCCGTCACGTGGAGGTCCAGATCCTCGCCGACACGCACGGCACGGTGTGGGCGCTGGGCACGCGGGACTGCTCGCTGCAGCGCCGCCACCAGAAGGTGATCGAGGAGTCGCCGGCGCCCGGACTGCCGGACGGGCTCGTCGACGCGCTGCACGGGCAGGCCGTGCGGGCGGCGCGGGCCGTGGGCTACACGGGCGCGGGCACGGTCGAGTTCCTGGTGGGCCGGGACGGCCGGGCCCACTTCCTGGAGATGAACACCCGCCTGCAGGTCGAACACCCGGTCACCGAGGCCGTCTTCGGCATCGACCTGGTCGCCCTGCAGCTCGCCGTGGCCGAGGGGGCGGCCCTGCCGCCGGCCCCGCCCGCGGCCGCGGGTCACGCCGTGGAGGCCCGCCTGTACGCGGAGGATCCGGCCTCCGGCTGGACCCCGCAGACCGGGGTGCTGCACGCCTTCGACGTACCCGGCGGCCCCCCGTCCGTCCGCGTCGACTCCGGGTACGCGGCCGGCGACACCATCGGCGTCCACTACGACCCCATGATCGCGAAGGTCGTCGCCTGGGCGCCCACCCGCGCCGAGGCCGTCCGCAGGCTCGCGCTCGCCCTGCGCCGGGCCCGGCTGCACGGGCCCGTCACCAACCGGGACCTGCTCGTGCGGTCCCTGGAACACCCCGACTTCGCCGGGGCCCGCCTCGACACCGGGTTCTACGAGCACCACCTCGGCGACCTCACCGCCCCCCGGCCCGGCGAGGCGCACGCCGCCGTCGCGGCCGCGCTCGCGGACGCCGCCGCGCGCCGGGGCCGGTTCGGCGGCGCCTGGCGCAACCTCGCCTCCCAGGACCAGGCCAAGACCTACAACGGCCACGAGGTCCGCTACCGGCCCGCCCGCGACGGGGGCTACGAGCTCCCCGGCACCCCCGGCGTACGCGCCGTCGAGGCGACCCCGTCTCGCGTGCGCCTGGAGACCGACGGGGTCGTACGGGCCTACGACGTCGCCGTCCACGGCGACACCGTGTACGTCGACAGCCCCGCCGGCACCCACACCCTCACCGCGCACCCCCGGTTCACCGACCCCGCCGCCCGGGCCGAGCCCGGCTCGCTCCTCGCTCCCATGCCCGGGACCGTCGTGCGCGTCGGGGACGGCGTCCACGAGGGCGCCCGGGTCGTCCAGGGACAGCCGCTCGTCTGGCTGGAGGCCATGAAGATGGAGCACAGGATCGTCTCGCCCGCCTCCGGCACGCTCACCGCACTCCACGCCCACCCCGGCCGCCAGGTCGAGGTCGGCGCTCTGCTCGCCGTCGTACAGGACGTACCGGAAGCCCAGGAGGACATCGCGTCATGACCGTCATCGAGAGCCAGGACCACCGGGACCTGCGCGCCGCCGTCGCCGCCCTCGGCAGGCGGCACGGACAGTCCTACGACCGCGCCACGCTGTGGGCCGAGGCCGGCAAGCTGGGCTACCTCGGCGTGAACCTCCCCGAGGAGTACGGCGGCGGAGGCGGCGGCATCAGCGAACTGTCCATCGTGCTCGAGGAGTCCGGCGCGGCCGGCTGCCCCCTGCTCATGATGATCGTCTCGCCCGCGATCTGCGCCACCGTCATCGCACGGTTCGGCACCGAGGAGCAGAAGCGCACCTGGCTGCCCGGTCTCGCCGACGGCAGCCTGAGCATGGCGTTCGGCATCACCGAGCCCGACGCCGGATCCAACGCGCACCGCATCACCACCACCGCCCGCCGGACCGCCGACGGCTGGTCGCTGACCGGCCGCAAGGTCTTCGTCTCCGGGGTCGACATCGCGGACGCCACGCTGATCGTCGGGCGGACCGAGACTGCATCTTCTCGGGGGGCCGCACCGGCGCTGAAGCCCTGCCTGTTCATCGTCCCCCGCGACGCCGAGGGCTTCCACCGCTCGGCCATCGACATGGAACTGCAGGCGCAGGAGAAGCAGTTCGAGCTCGTGCTCGACGATGTGCGGCTGCCCGCCGACGCGCTGGTGGGCGAGGAGGACGCCGGCCTGCTCCAGCTGTTCGCCGGGCTCAACCCCGAGCGCATCATGACCGCCGCCTTCGCCATCGGCATGGGCCGCTACGCGCTCGCCAAGGCCGTCGACTACGCCAAGGAGCGCCAGGTCTGGAAGGACCCCATCGGCGCCCACCAGGCCATCGCCCACCCCCTCGCCCAGGCCCACATCGAGCTGGAGCTCGCCCGGCTGATGATGCAGAAGGCCGCCGCCCTGTACGACGCGGGCGACGACGTCGGCGCGGGAGAGGCCGCGAACATGGCCAAGTACGCGGCCGGTGAGGCGTGCGTGAAGGCCGTCGACCAGGCCGTGCACACCCTCGGCGGCAACGGGCTCACCCGCGAGTACGGTCTCGCGAAGCTGGTCACCGCGGCCCGGGTGGCCCGTATCGCCCCGGTCAGCCGCGAGATGATCCTGAACTACGTGTCCCACCAGTCCCTGGGTCTCCCCAAGTCGTACTGACAGACGACATCCTGGCCGTCCGTACCCACCCGCCGAGGGGGCCGTCATGGTGTTCCGCAGCAGCTACGCAGATGTTCCGGCCGTCGTCGAACCCATCCACGAGGCCGTGCTGGGCCGCGCCGCCGAGTACGGCGACACGGTCGCCCTCGTCGACGGCGCGAACGGCACCACCGTCACCTACCGGCAGCTCGACCTGTTCCACCGCAGAATCGCCGCGGCCCTCGCCGACGCCGGCCTCGTCAAGGGCGACGTACTGGCCCTGCACAGCCCCAACACGGTCGCCTACCCGGCGGTGTTCTACGGGGCGACGCGGGCCGGTGCGTCGGTGACCACCGTCCATCCGCTCTCCACGGCGGACGAGTTCGCGAAGCAGCTGCGCGACTCCCGCGCCCGCTGGATCGTCACCGTCTCCCCGCTGCTGGAGGTCGCCCGCCGCGCCGCCGAACTCGCCGCCGGGATCGAGGAGATCTTCGTCTGCGACCGCGCCGACGGGCATGCGAGCGTCCTCGACATGCTCGGCTCCACCGCCCCCGAGCCCAAGGTGGCGATCGACCCGTCCGAGGACGTCGCGGCCCTGCCGTACTCGTCGGGCACGACCGGCGTGCCCAAGGGCGTGATGCTCACGCACCGGTCCATCGCCACCAACCTGGCGCAGCTGGAGCCCTTCATCCCGATGGGCCCCGGCGACCGCATCCTGGCCGTTCTGCCCTTCTTCCACATCTACGGGCTGACCGCCCTGATGAACGCCCCGCTGCGGCAGGGCGCGACCGTCGTCGTGCTGTCCCGCTTCGAGCTCGACCCGTTCCTGTCGGCGATCCAGGAACACCGCATCAGCGGCCTGTACGTCGCCCCGCCGATCGTCCTCGCGCTCGCCAAGCACCCGGCCGTCGCGAAATACGACCTGTCCTCCCTGCGGTACATCGTCAGCGCGGCCGCCCCGCTGGACGCCCGGCTCGCCGAGGCCTGCTCGCGCCGCCTCGGCCTGCCGCCGGTGCGGCAGGCCTACGGGATGACCGAACTCTCCCCGGGCACCCACGTCGTGCCGCTCGCCGCGCAGAACCCTCCGCCGGGCGCCGTGGGGCTGCTCCTGCCGAACACCGAGATGCGCGTCCTCGCCCTCGACGGCTCCGGCGAGGACGCGGGCGCCGGCCAGGAGGGCGAGATCGCCATCCGCGGACCTCAGGTGATGAAGGGCTACCTCGGTCGGCCCGACGCCACCGCCGCCATGATCGACGCCGACGGCTGGGTGCACACCGGCGACATCGGGCGCGTCGACGAGGACGGCTGGCTCTTCGTCGTCGACCGCGTCAAGGAACTGATCAAGTACAACGGCTTCCAGATCGCCCCCGCCGAGCTGGAGGCGCTGCTGCTCACCCACGCGTCCGTCGCCGACGCCGCGGTGATCGGCGTCCCGGACGAGGACGGCAACGAGGTCCCGAAGGCGTACGTCGTACGGCAGCCGGACGCCGAGGAACTGACCGAGGACGACGTCCTCGCGTTCGTCGCCGAGCGCGTCGCGCCGTACAAGAAAGTGCGCCGCGTCGAGTTCACCGCCGGCATCCCGCGCGCCGCGTCGGGGAAGATCCTCCGGCGAGAGCTCAGGGACCGCGAGAACCGTTCCAAGGAGTAGACCCCCATGACGATCCGCACCGACCGCGACCGCGGCATCACCACCCTGACGCTCGACGACCCGGACAGCCGCAACGCGCTGTCCGCGCGGCTCGTCGGCGAGCTGGCCGAGGCGCTCGCCCGGTGCGGCGAGGACGAGACCGTACGGGCCGTGGTGCTCACGCACACCGGCACCACGTTCAGCGCCGGCGCCGACCTGAAGGCGCCGCCGAGCCCGTACGCGTTCGTCGCCCTGCTGCGGCAGATCGTGACGCTGCCCAAACCGGTCGTGGCGCGGATCGCGGGCCATGCGCGGGCCGGCGGGCTCGGTCTGGTCGGGGCGTGCGACATCGCCGCCGCGACGGACACGTCGGACTTCGCGTTCACCGAGGTGCGGATCGGGGTGGCGCCCGCGATGATCTCGCTGCCGCTGCTGCCCCGGATGGACCCCCGCGCCGCCGAGCGCTACTACCTCACCGGGGAACGGTTCGACGCCGCCGAGGCCGCCCGGACCGGGCTGCTCACGCTCGCCGCCGCCGACGTGGACGAGGCACTGGCGCCGCTGGCCGAGGGGCTGCGCAGGGCGTCCCCGCAGGGGCTGGCCGCGTCCAAGGCGCTGCTCACGGCTAGGGTGCTGGAAACCTTCGACCGGGACGCCGAAGACCTGGTCCGGCGTTCGGCGTCGCTCTTCGCGTCGCCCGAGGCGCGCGAGGGGATGACGGCCTTTCTCGAACGACGGGATCCCGCATGGGTGTTGTGACGCCGCCCCCGGCGGCGAAGGCCCCGAAGCAGGACCGCAGCCGGGCGACCCGGCAGCGGCTGCTGGAGGCCGCCGTGGCCTGCCTGGCCGAGGTCGGCTGGGCCGGCTCGACCGTGTCGGTGGTCGCCGAGCGCGCCGGGGTCTCCCGCGGCGCGGCGCAGCACCACTTCCCGACGCGCGAGGACCTGTTCACGGCCGCGGTCGAGTACGTTGCCGAGGAACGCTCGCAGGCCCTGCGGAACCTGCCCGTCCAGGACCGGGCGTCGGTCGTCGCGGCCCTGGTCGACCTGTACACGGGCCCGCTGTTCCGGGCCGCGCTCCAGCTGTGGGTGGCCGCCTCCAACGAGGAGCAGCTGCGTCCGCGCGTGACCGAGCTGGAGGCGAGGGTCGGCCGCGAGACCCACCGCATCGCGGTCCGCCTGCTGGACGCCGACGAGTCACGCCCCGGCGTGCGCGAGACGGTCCAGGGCCTGCTCGACATGGCCCGCGGCCTAGGCCTCGCCAACCTCCTCACCGACGACGCGGCCCGGCGCGAGCGGGTGGTGGCGCAGTGGGCGGTGCTGGTGGAGGAGGGGCTGGGCTGAAACGTATCTGCATACCGGGGTATGCATTCGCGCGGTATGCTCACCGCATGGCTGAGACCACGCGTATCACGGTGACTCTCCCCACGGAGCATGTGGAGGAGCTGAAGAAGCTCACGGACAACGTGTCCGCCTTCGTGGCCGAGGCGGTCGACCGCCGGATAAGGCACGTGTTGCTGGGTGAGGAACTGCAGCGCTATCAGGCGGAGCACGGCGCGTTCACCGAGGAGGAGCTGGCCGAGGCGCGCGCAGAGATCGACCAGGCGATGGACCTCGGCAGCATCTCGGCCAGGGCAGCGTGACGGACCGCATCAACACCGTCGTCCTCGACTCCGAGGGGCTGTCGGCCTGGATCGCGCAGGACCGCAAGATCACGGCGAAGATCCAGCACTTCTACAACGTGGAAGCGGGGATCGTCGTCTGCGCCAACACCATCGTCGAGGTGATGTATGACGGAGTGAGCCTTCCTCGGCTTCAGTGGCTGCTGTCGCGGGTGAAGGTCGAGGCCGTCACCGAACAGTCCGCCCGCGCCGCCGCCCGCCTCCTCAAGGAGACCGGCCTGCACGGCCACAAGGACGCCATCGACGCCACGGTCGCCGAGATGGCTCTGCGCCAGCCGGGGCCGGTCGTGATGCTCACCTCCGACGTCGACGACATGGCCCGCCTGTGCGGGGGCCGGGTCCGGCTCATCGGCGTCTGACGTACGTACGTGAACGGCGCCGCCCCCTGGTGGGCGGCGCCGTATTCGTATGCGCGCGTCAGCCCGCGATGTCCTCCCAGCCCGGGATCTCGCGCGGGCTGCGCGCGCCCGGCCCGACGTAGCGCGCCGACGGGCGCACCAGGCGGCCCGTGCGCTTCTGCTCCAGGATGTGCGCCGACCAGCCCGCCGTACGGGCACAGGTGAACATCGACGTGAACATGTGCGCCGGGACCTCGGCGAAGTCCAGCATGATCGCCGCCCAGAACTCCACGTTCGTCGCCAGCACCCGGTCCGGACGGCGGTTGTGCAGCTCCTCCAGCGCCGCCTTCTCCAGCGCCTCCGCCACCTCGAAGCGCGGCGCGCCCAGCTCCTTCGCCGTACGGCGCAGCACGCGCGCCCGCGGGTCCTCGGCCCGGTAGACACGGTGACCGAAGCCCATCAGACGCTCGCCCTTGTCGAGAGCCTGCCGGACGTACGCGCCCGCGTCGCCGGTGCGCTCGATCTCCTCGATCATGCCGAGCACGCGCGAGGGCGCGCCGCCGTGCAGCGGTCCCGACATCGCGCCCACGGCACCGGACAGGGCCGCCGCCACGTCGGCGCCGGTGGAGGCGATGACGCGCGCGGTGAACGTCGAGGCGTTCATGCCGTGCTCGGCGGCGGAGGTCCAGTACGCGTCGACCGCCTTGACGTGCTTGGGGTCCGGCTCGCCGCGCCAGCGGATCATGAAGCGCTCGACGACCGACTCGGCCTTGTCGATCTCCCGCTGCGGCACCATCGGCAGGCCCTGACCGCGCGCCGACTGGGCGACGTACGACAGCGCCATCACGGCCGCGCGGGCCAGGTCGTCGCGGGCCTGCGCCTCGTCGATGTCCAGGAGCGGTTTGAGACCCCACACCGGAGCGAGCATCGCGAGCGCGGACTGGACGTCGACGCGGATGTCACCCGAGTGCACCGGGATCGGGAACGGCTCGGCGGGCGGCAGACCGGGGTTGAAGGCGCCGTCGACGAGCAGACCCCACACATTGCCGAAGGAGACGTGCCCGACCAGGTCTTCGATGTCGACGCCCCGGTAGCGGAGCGAGCCGCCCTCCTTGTCCGGTTCGGCGATCTCCGTCTCGAACGCGACGACTCCTTCGAGTCCAGGTACGAAGTCGGACATCAGGCGGCTCCTCGAGATGTGTACGACATGGTGTGCACGGGTGGTGTGCGTGTGCCGTATGGACGGCGGGGGCGGTCCCCCCGGTGATGCCCCGTGCGGCCGGTGGTCATCCAACCGCCGGGAGGCAGGCACGATATCCCCTGCTGTAGGGAGGTCACAGCGGCCCGACCCAAGATTTTGGCCGGTCCGTCCGATGCGGGGAAGCGTGACATCCGGCACACTGCCCCGATTCGCCCAGGGAGGATTGGCGGCACTCCGTGCCGGGCAAACTGGGGCCTGCGGCAGGATGTCTCCGTGACCGACCACGCCGCCCACGATGCCGCCGGCCCGCGCCGCCCGGGCCCGGACCACGCCGCGCCGGACGTGACCGTCTCCGGCCTGCCCCTGCCGGACCCGGCCGAGACCGAGCTCGTCGTCCCGGACCCCGCCGTCATGCGCGAGCAGTACCGCTCCACGCCGCTGAACGAGTCGGCACTGGCCACCGGGCCCATGGAGCAGTTCTCCCGCTGGTTCGCCGAGGCCGCGGCGGCGGCGCTGCACGAGCCCAACGCCATGATCCTCGCCACGGCCACGCCCGACGGCCGGCCCTCCTCGCGGACGGTGCTGCTCAAGCAGTACGACGAGCGCGGCTTCGTGTTCTTCACGAACTACGACTCCCGCAAGGGCCGGGAGATCGACGCCAACCCGTACGTCTCGCTGCTCTTCCCCTGGCACCCGCTCGAGCGCCAGATCATCGTCACCGGCACCGCGTCCCGCATCGGCCGCGACGAGACCGCCGCGTACTTCCGCACCCGCCCGCACGGCTCGCAGCTCGGCGCCTGGGCGAGCGACCAGTCGTCGGTGATCGGCTCGCGCGCCGAACTGCTGCGCCGCTACGAGGAGCTGGCCGCACGCTACCCCGAGGGCGAGCAGGTCCCCGCCCCCGCGCACTGGGGCGGCATTCGGGTCGTGCCGGACGCGGTGGAGTTCTGGCAGGGCCACGAGAACCGGCTGCACGACCGCCTGCGCTACGTGCGCACCGACGGCGCCTGGCGCGTGGATCGCCTCGCGCCCTGAGGCCTGGCGCTCCGCGGCGTCCTGCGCCCGGCCCGAGCCGCTGCGCGGACGCCCGGAAACGCAGGCGACCCGTGGGCCTTGGTCCCTCCGTCCGGACGGAGGGAGCCGGCCGGACTTACCGGCGGCCCACGGGTCGGGTGACTGCTTGGGTTTCGGCAGGCGGCCTGCCGAGGTGCACAGAGTGCGACGGCAGGCCGTTAGCCCGCAGTCACCTCACGAGTCCGAAAAGAAACCATGTTTTCGGATCACCTCCTTTCGCGTGTGCCCACACCCTAAGAAGCGCTGCGGCACGGTTCAAGCGAATTAGGAGGTTCTCCGGGGTGGGGGCGATTTCGGGGAACGGTGTGTGTCCTGTGTCACGTTGAAGTTCAATGGGCCTAGGTGCGTCAGTACACGTGGACACGTCCTGCAAGGGGTGCCGGGATGAGTGCTTCCAGGAGTGAGATCACCGACGCGCTCGGGTCCGGGGAGCCGGAGCCCGGGGCCGGGGCCACGGGGCCGCCCGATGCCGACCTGCTCGCGGCGTTGCTCGACGGGATGGACGCGGCGTTGTGCGCGTTCGACGCCGAAGGGACCGTCACGCACTGGAACCGCGAGGCGGAGCGCATTCTGGGCTGGACCGCCGAGGAGGCCGTGGGGCGGCGCGGGTTCGCCGGGTGGGCGGTCCGCCGGGCCGACGCGGACGAGGTGCAGGAGCGGCTGATGGCCGCGATGGCCGTGCCGGGGCGGCAGGTGCACGAGTTCGCGCTGCTGCGCAAGGACGGGGGCCGGGTCCTGGTGCGCACGCAGTCCGCGCGGGTGCTCGGTGCCGACGGGAAGCCCGCCGGGGTGTACTGCGCGTTCAGCGAGGTCCATGCCCAGATCGATCTGGAGCGGTCCATCGCGCTGAGCGAGGCGCTGTTCGACGACGCGTCCTGGGGTGTCGTCATGGTCGATGTGGATCTGCGTCCGGCCGTGGTCAACAGCGAGGCCGCGCGGGTGCTCGGCGCCGGCCGGGCGAACGTGCTGGGCCGCCCGCTCGGGGAGCTCGTCTCCCAGGGTGTCGAGGAGCTGGAGGGCGCGCTGCACCACGTGCTGGCGGAGGGCGCGCCGCGCGGCCTCGTGGACCTGTGGGTGAGCGTCGCGACGCCGGAGGGCGAGCGCAGGCGCTGCTGGCGCAGCGGGTTCCTGCGGCTGGCCTCGCCGCTCGCGGAGGAGCCGGTGCCGCTCGGGGTGGGCTGGGTGTTCCACGACGTGACGGACGTGAAGCTGGCGGAGCAGGAAGCGGACCGGCTGCGGTTCCGTTCGGGGCAGCTGCACCGGGCGGGGCGGGTGGCCGCGGAGTGCGAGGACCCGCTGGAGGCGGCGGCCGTGCAGCTGGACTTCGCGCTCGCCGGATTCGCGGATCACGCGCTGCTCGACCTGGCGGAGGACGACGGGCAGCGCCTGGTGCGGGCGGCGGTCTCGCCGTCGGGCGCGTCGGGTCCTTCGGCGCAGGCCGCGGGCGGCGGGCTTCCGGTGCGGTACGAGCCGGGGCATCCGGTGTTCCAGGCGATCGAGCGTACGGGGTCGGTGCGGGCGAGCGCGGGGAAGGAGGCGACGCCGGGCGGCTGGGCGGAGCGCCGTCAGTGGCCCGGGGACGCGGCCCACGCGCTGTGCACGTCGCTGCGCAGCCGGGGCCGGACGGTGGGCGTGCTGACGTTCCTGCGCACCGCGAGCCGTCCCGCGTTCGAGCGCCCGGACGCGGTGTACGCGGAGAGTGTGGCGGTCCTGGTGGCGGCCTCGCTGGATCTGGCGCGGGTGACGGAGCAGACGGAACAGACGGAGCAGACGGAGCAGGAAGACCCGCCGCGCTAGCGGGGCCGCGCATGGGGCGGCGTGCCGTACGCGGGCGCCGCCCCGGGGCTGGGCGCCGGCCGGGCCGCGAACGCGATGGTGCGGCGCGGCCCCCTCAGTGACGGAAGAAGATCCGGTCGCGGTACTCCGTCATCACCCGGCCGTTCCACTCGTGTCCGCCGTCCACGTTGCCCGAGCGCAGCAGCGGGGGCTCGATGCCGCGGGCGACCAGGTGCTCGACGGCGGCGGCCGTCATGGCCTGCATCAGCGCGCTGGTCACGACCGTCGACGCGGGCGCGAACGGCGCCTCGATGCCCTCGTGCGTCAGCTCCGCGTCGCCGACCGCGATCTTGGAGTCGAGGACGATGTCGCAGTGGTCCTTGAGGAAGGTGCCGGAGGCGTGCCGGGACGTGGTCTCCTCGGCGTACGCCACGGACGTCACGCCGATGACGGTGAGTCCGAGGGCGCGGGCGTTCATCGCCATTTCGACGGGCAGGGCGTTGCGCCCGGACAGGGAGACGATCACGAGGACGTCGCCGGCCGTGGCGGGGCTGGAGTCGAGGACCGCCGCGGCGAGGCCGTCGACGCGCTCCAGGGCGGAGCCGAGCGTGGCGGGCATGACGTCGACGCCGACGGCGCCGGGCACGGCCAGCAGGTTCATCAGGGCCAGGCCGCCGGCCCGGTAGACGACGTCCTGGGCGGCGAGGGAGGAGTGGCCGGCGCCGAAGGCGAACAGCCGGCCGCCCGCGGCGACGGCGTCGGCGACGGCCGAGCCGGCGGCGGCGATGTTGGCCGACTCCTCGTCGCGTGCGCGCTGCAGCAGACCGATCGCGGCGTCGAAGAACTGACCGGCCAGCTTGCTCTCGCTCATCGCCGAGCCCTTTCCGGAGGGTGGGAGGTGGGTAGGAACCGTACGAGTGCGTGACGGCCCGGGAACAACCGTGCCGCCGATCACGTTGCGGTCTGGACCATTGCGCTGTCAATACGGGCTTCACCCGCCGCGGCACGGTTGTCGGCGGGATGCGTAAGAATTGAGCCGGGGCCGCAGCGCACGATTTATTCGAGGGGCACGTATGTCCGGACTGATCGACACGACGGAGATGTATCTCCGCACCATCCTCGAGCTCGAAGAGGAAGGTGTGGTGCCCATGCGGGCCCGTATCGCGGAGCGGCTCGACCAGAGCGGTCCCACGGTCAGCCAGACCGTGGCCCGCATGGAGCGGGACGGCCTGGTGACGGTGGCGGGCGACCGGCACCTGGAGCTGACCGGCGAGGGCAGGCAGCTGGCGACGCGCGTGATGCGCAAGCACCGGCTCGCCGAGTGCCTGCTGGTCGACGTGATCGGCCTGGAGTGGGAGCAGGTCCACGCCGAGGCGTGCCGCTGGGAGCACGTGATGAGCGAGGCGGTGGAGCGCCGTGTGCTGGAGCTGCTGCGTCACCCGACCGAGTCGCCGTACGGGAATCCGATCCCGGGCCTGGAGGAGCTGGGCGAGAAGGCGGAGGCGGACCCGTTCCTGGACGACAGCATGGTCTCGCTGGCCGAGCTCGACCCGGGCACGGACGGCAAGACGGTGGTCGTGCGGCGGATCGGCGAGCCGATCCAGACCGACGCGCAGCTGATGTACACGCTGCGCAGGGCGGGCGTGCAGCCCGGCTCGGTGGTGAGCGTGACGGAGTCGCCGGGTGGCGTGCTGGTGGGCAGCAGCGGGGAGGCGGCGGAGCTGCAGGCGGAGATCGCCTCGCACGTCTTCGTGGCGAAGCGCTGAGGCCGCGCCCGGGTGACCGGGCGGTGAACGATGTCGGGCGGCCCCGGAGTCCTGTGCTCCGGGGCCGCCCTACGTGTGTCGCCGACGCGGGTCGCCCGGCACCCGGCGCCCTGCTGGACTTTCACCGTGCTGAAACCGTTTTGCGCCCGGAATGGCAGCGGCCGGGCGGATCGCGTGCCACTCTGAAGCCGAGGCATATGACCACGGTTCGGGGAGGGGAGCCAGGGTGATGCGCCGTCTGCCGTGCGTTTCGCACGTCCCGCACGTCCTGACATGGAGGAGTCCCGACGCCCGAGGGCGCCGGGACCTGTCCTCCCCGGTGCTGACCCGGAGCCCCGAGCTCCCAGGGTCAATCCCGTCGGACCGTTTTCCCCGAGCGGCCCGCCTCCCGCAGGGAATCTCCCCTCGGCTGCGCCGTCCAATCCCCGAGCCTGGTCACTCGAACGAGGGGTGTTGCGCGACAGAGCCGCTTTTTCGAATACAGGTTCGATAGTCTGGCGTCATCTCGACACGAGCCACTCGACTCGACACGAGCCACTCGATCCGGGGGAGACAAGGGGGTGCCAGGCCAGATGGTGCGGCGCATCGATGTGACCGGAGCCGGCGGCGTGCGCCTGGCTGCCTGGGAGTTCGCGGATCCGCCGAAAGGGCGCGAGGAGCACGAGAGCGCGCCGGGGGTCTTACTGCTGCACGGGCTGATGGGCCGCGCCTCGCACTGGGCGCCCACGGCGCGGTGGCTGGCCGAGAGGCACCGCGCGGTCGCCCTCGACCAACGCGGCCACGGTCGCAGCGAGAAGCCGGTCGACGGGCCGTTCACCCGCGAGGCGTATGTGGCGGACGCGGAGGCGGCCGTCGAGCAACTGGGGCTGGCCCCGGTGACCTTGATAGGTCACTCCATGGGGGCGCTCACGGCCTGGCAGCTCGCGGCCAGGCGTCCCGACCTCGTGCGCGCGCTCATCATCTGCGACATGCGGGCGTCGGCGCTCGGGGTGGCGTCCCAGCGCGAATGGGAGGACTGGTTCCGTTCCTGGCCGGTCCCGTTCGCGACGCTGGCGGATGTCCGCAAGTGGTTCGGTGAGGACGACCCCCGGGTGGAGCGTCCGAATCCGGCGCGGGGCGAGTTCTTCGCCGAGGTGATGGCCGAGCGGGCGGACGGCTGGCGCCCGGTGTTCTCCCGCCGCCAGATGCTCACGTCCCGCGAGACATGGGTCTTCGACGCGCACTGGGAGGAGCTGGCCCAGGTCCGCTGTCCGACGCTGGTGGTGCGCGGACTCGACGGCGAACTGGGCCGCGCGGAGGCCCAGGAGATGGTCCGCGTGCTCCCCCTCGGGCAGTACGGGGAGGTCCCCGACGCCGGCCACCTCGTCCACTACGACCACCCGGACGGCTGGCGCGCGGCGATCGAGCCCTTTCTGGACGGGGTCCTGACACCGTGACGGCCCCCGCCCGGAGGCGGACGACCAGGGCGCGACCACCACGGAGCCCTGCGGCCTGTGCGGCGCGTCCTGGCGCAGGGCGTCCGGAAGGGGAGCCCTTGGCGGGGGCGCTGAAGGGCCGCGGGTTCGACGTGATGGTCACAGCGGTGAGTTGAGGCGTATGACGGACGAGTACGGCGCGTTGCGGATCCACACCGTGGAGCCGGTCGATGCGCGCACCGCCGTGTGCGTCGTGCGGTGCGTCGGCGGCGTGATCCGGCCGGGGCAGGTGTACGACGGGGGACGGCTGCGCCTGGAGGCGATCGACCGGTACGGGCGGGGCGTCGACCTCGTGGACCCGCCGCACAGCGCGAAGGTGCGGTTCTCGGGTGACGGTGTGGCGCGGCTGCGTGCCCGGAGCGTCATCGCGACCCACGGGCGCCGCCGCTACGGATACGTGGGTCCCCCGGACATCCGGCGCGCCGCCCAGGGCGCCCCGGTCGGGCGAGTGGTGCGGACGGCCGGCGACTTCGCGGCCTGGGCCGGGGAGCAGGATCCGCGCGACCTGGCCGAGCCGTTCACGTACGTCGTCGACGGCGAGGGATTCCTGCGGCTGGCGCCCCGGCGCAGCGAGCACGTCGCCTGTGCCGGAGGCGCCGCCGTCACCGGGGCCGGGGAAGTCGCCTTCCGGCGGACCGGCGACGGCCGCTGGCGGGCCGGTTACGTCAGCAACCAGTCCACGGGCTACTGCCCCGATCCCGACTCGTGGCCCGCGGTCGCCGCCGCCCTCGACCGGGCGGGCCTCGCCCGGCCCGGCGACGGCTTCACGCACGAGGTCGTCTTCCGCCACTGCGGCGCCTGCGCCGAGCTCAACGTGGTGCGCGAGGGCCACTTCGTGTGCGTCTTCTGCGACGCGGGCCTTCCGCTCGCGTGACGCGTGACGGCCCCGGGGCGCTCAGCCCTTGCTCACCGCCGTCAGGATCTCGGGCAGCCGGTCCGCCGTCCGGGGCGCGGACAGGCGCAGGCCCGCCCACGTGAGCAGCGCTCCGTACGCCGTGCCCACCGGCAGCAGCAGCCACAGCGCGGCCGACTCCGAGGCGTGCAGCCAGATCGTCAGCGCCAGCAGCGGCGTGCACAGGAGCGCCGAGAGGAGCATGCCGCCGAAGATCGAGATCCAGGCGATGCCGCCCTGCCCCGGCGCGACGTTCTTGTACGCGCTGTCCTGCGGGATCGAGTACGGGAAGTGCGCCGAGGCCACCGCCCCCGTCGCCATCATCGCGCCCAGCAGCGCGAACGACAGGCCCAGCGTTTCCGGCAGGTCCTCCCACCGGCCGAGCAGGCCCACCGTGACCAGGGCCACCAGCGTCATGTACGGCACGGTGATCAGAAGCAACGAGAGGGCGCGGGCGCGCAGTTCGGCGTACGCGTCCCGCGCGGACGAGATCGTCAGCGCGACCATCCAGAAGGCCGACGTGTCCTGGCCGAACTGGTTGTACATCAGCAGGCCCAGCATGCTCGCCGCGAAGCACACGAGATAGATCGAGCCGGTGCCCTGGAGCGCGTTGAAGACCGGCACGATCATGCCGACCGCCAGCGACGTCACCCACGCCGCCTTCGTCTTGGGGTCGCGCCACACGTATCGCAGGCTGCGCTGCATCACCGTGCCCGTACGGCCCTCGGGCAGCAGCCGGTGCAGGCCGGTCGACGTTCCCTTGCGGGTCGGTTCCGAGGCCGCCGCGAGGGTCGAGCCGTCGGGGGTCGTCATCAGCTTCGTCAGGCTGCGCTGCCACCACCACAGCAGGGCGGCCAGGGCCAGGGCAGCGAGGGCGAGTTGGCCGAGCGCGGTCCCGTACGCGCCGTCGCCCGCCGAGCCGACCGCGCCGAGCGCGGAGGCGGGCGGGACCCAGCGCACGACGTCGGCCACCGGGTCCAGCGTGGCGAGCCCGCCCGCCTCGCCGATGCGCTGCGCGCCGAAGTTCACGAGCTGGAAGCCCACCGCGATCACCAGTCCGCTGAGCACGGCCAGGTCGCGGCCCTTGCGCGAGGTCAGCAGCCGGATGTTGGCCGCGGCGACCGCCCTGGCCAGCGCCACGCAGACGAGCAGCGTCAGCGGCACGGCGAGCACCGACACCAGGACCGCACCCGCCCCGTGCGCCACGGCGATCGCCGAACCGACCGCCAGGCACAGCGTGAACAGCGGCCCGATGCCCACCACCGATGCGCCGAGCAGGGCCGTCACCAGTGGCCGCGGCCGCAGCGGCAGCATCACCAGCCGGGTCGGGTCCAGCGTCTCGTCGCCGCTGGGGAAGAACAGCGGCATCACGGCCCAGCCGAGTGCCAGGACACCCGCGAGCAGCACGACGAGCGAGGCGGCGTGCGCCTCGCCGCGGAGCAGGATCAGGCCCGCGAGCTGCGCGGCCGCGAACAGCAGCGCGCACACGAGCGAGACGATGTAGACGGCCTTGCGGCCGGACGACTGGCGCAGCCCGTTGCGCAGCAGCGACAGCTTCAGTCCGACGAAGACCCGGGTCAGCGACGCGGTGCTCAACGCGCACCGCCGCCGAGCCAGTCCAGCGAGTCCCCGGTGTCCCGGTCCCGCGCGCCCACGAGTTCCAGGAAGGCGCTCTGCAGCGTCGGCGCGTCGCCCCGCACGTCGGCGAGCGGTCCCTGCGCGCGGATGCGGCCCGCGGCCATCACCGCGACCCAGTCGCACAGCGACTCGACGAGCTCCATGACGTGGCTGGAGAAGACGACGGTCGCGCCGGACGCGGTGTAGCGCTCCAGCACGCCGCGGATCGTCTGCGCGGACACCGGGTCGACGCCCTCGAACGGCTCGTCCAGGAAGAGCACTTCGGGGTTGTGCAGCAGCGCGGCCGCGAGCCCGATCTTCTTGCGCATGCCGGTCGAGTAGTCGACGACGAGCTTGTGCTGCGAGCCGGCGAGGTCGAGGACGTCGAGCAGTTGGGCCGCGCGCTTGTCGACCTCGTCGCCCGGCAGGCCGCGCAACCGGCCGTTGTACGCGAGCAGTTCGCGGCCCGACAGGCGTTCGAACAGTCGCAGCCCCTCCGGCAGGACGCCGATGCGGGACTTCACCTCGACCGGGTCGCGCCACACGTCGTGACCGCCGACCAGCACCCGGCCCTGGTCGGGCCGGAGCAACCCGGTGACCATGGAGAGCGTGGTCGTCTTGCCCGCTCCGTTCGGTCCGACCAGGCCGATGAACCTGCCCGCCGGAAGCGTCAGGTCGATCCCCTCGACGGCGACCTGATCGCCGAACCGTTTCCACAGGCCTTCCACCCGCACCGCGGGCGGTGCCGCGCCCCCGTCCGTGCCGCCCGCTCCGCCAACTGTCTGTTCCGGCATGGTCACTGCCTCTCACTGTCCCCGTGGTCCCCGTTGGTACGGGCACAGCCTACGGACGGCCGCGCCCGGGGCGCAGGTGTGATCCGGGCAGCAACTCGCTGGTCAGCGTTGCCGGGATCGTGCGGCGGCGGTCTCCCTGCCGCAGGCGTAGGCGAGCGGGCTGATCAGCTCGTCGGCGTCCGGGAGCCATCGGTTCGCGGGGGTGGGGCGGCGCGCCCACTGCACGGCGCCCCGGCCGCCGATGCGGGTCGGCGGCGCGGCGACGTAATGGCCCTCGCCGCGGGCGGCGAGATCGAGGGAGGAGGGCGCCCAGCCCAGTTCGCGGATCAGCCCGGGGACCTTGAGGGAGGCGCCGGGGAGCACGAAGAAGAGCATGCGGCGGTCGGGGGTGCAGGTCACCGGGCCGAGGGGAAGATCCATCCGCTCCAGCCGTGCCAGGGCGAGGAACCCGGCGGACTCCGGAACGTCGATCGCGTCGAAGGTGCGGCCCGTCGGCAGGAGGATCGACGCCTTGGGCTGGTTGTCCCACAGCCGTCTGACGGCCGTGGCGCTGCCCGTCGCGTGGTTCGCCCAGTCCGGCGTGGCCGGGTGGGCGCCGGGCGTCGCGCAGCCGGCGTCTCCGCAGGAGCAGCGCTCCGCTCCGTCCACGGCCTCCAGCCAGGTGCCGGGGAGCACGTCCCAGTGCCGCTCTTCCGCGTACCGCACGGCGTTGTCCAGCATCTGCTCGCCTCGTTGCTGGGGGATCCATGCGGATTGACTGACTGACATGGTCTCTTCCACGACACACTCAACTACCGCCCCCACCTCGGGTTACGGGGCCTCTCGCGGTGGACGGTGGAGCATCGATCCTGCACACGGGGCGCACGGGTGCACGGCCGGGGGCGCGCAGGGGGCAGCGCCCGCAGGGACGGGTAGCCAGAGCGGGACACGTACGGGACGCGTACGGGAAAGGCGGGAACGGGGCCCGTGCGACGACGAAACGGAACCAACCCGACCAACTCTGCATTCTCCGCATATCAGCCGGGCAGTGATCAATTCATCGATCACCGCGGCATCAGGGGGTAGTTCATGGCAGCCAGGCCTCTCGTCGCCCGACAGCCGAACGAACGGTTGCAGGCACTCATCCAGGAAGCCGGGTGCTCGAACGCCGGTCTCGCCCGGCGCGTCAACATGGTCGGCACCGAACGGGGCCTGGACCTGCGCTACGACAAGACGTCGGTGGCCCGCTGGCTGCGCGGCCAGCAGCCGCGCGGCCGGGCGCCCGGCATCATCGCCGAGGCGCTGGGCCGCAAGCTCGGGCGCACGGTCACGATCGACGAGATCGGCATGGCGAACGGCAAGAACCTGGCGACCGGTGTCGGCCTGCAGTTCTCCCCGACCGTGGTGGGCGCGATCGAGCAGGTCTGCGAGCTGTGGCGGTCCGACGTGGGCCGCCGCGAGTTCCTGTCCGGTTCCGCCGTCGCCGCCTCCGCGCTCGTCGAGCCCAGCCGCGACTGGCTGATCACCGGCGCGGACGCCCAGGTGGCGCGTACGGCGGGGGCGCGCGTCGGCACCTCGGACGTCGAGGCGGTACGGGCCATGACCGCCGCCCTGACCGAGCTGGACCACCGCTTCGGAAGCGGGCACGTGCGGCCCGTCCTCGCGCACTACCTCAACAGCGTGGTCTCCGGCCTGCTCTCTGGGTCCTACCGGGAAGCGGTCGGCCGCGAGCTGTTCGCGGCGGTCGCCCGGCTGACCGAGCTCGCCGGGTACATGGCCGTGGACACCGGTCAGCCGGGGCTCGCCCAGCGCTACTACATCCAGGCGCTGCGGCTCGCGCAGGCGGCCGGGGACCGCGGCTACGGAGGCTATGTGCTCGCCGCGTCCATGAGCCACCTCGCCGCCGAGCTCGGCAACCCGCGCGAGATCGCGCAACTGGCCAGGGCCGCGCAGGAAGGGGCGCGCGGGCAGGTCACGCCACGGGTCGAGGCCATGTTCCACGCGGCCGAGGCCCGCGGACACGCGCTGCTCGGTGACTCCCGCACCTGCCACGAGGCCGCGGCGAGGGCGGTGGCCGCGCTGGAGCGGGCCGAGCCGGACACGGGCGACGATCCGGTGTGGATCACCCACTTCGACGAGGCGTACCTCGCGGACGAGCTGGCGCACTGCCACCGTGACCTCGGCGAGGCGGGGGAGGCCGCCCGGCAGGCGGAGGACGCGCTCGCCGGCCACCCGGCCTCCCGGGCGCGGCGTCGTGCGATCGGGCTGGTGCTGCTGGCGACGGCCCAGGTCCAGCAACGGGAGGTGGAGCACGCCTGCCACACGGCGGCCCGCGCCGTCGACCTGCTGGACACGCTGCGCTCCAGCCGGGGAGCGGAGTACCTGGACGACCTCCAGCTCCGGCTCGAGCCGTACGCGGCCGAGCCGGCGGTGCGGGAGCTGGGCGCGCGCCTGGAGATGCGGGCGGCGTGAGGGCCCGCGGGGGCCGGCGTGCCGGATGGGCTCTCCCCAGCCCGCGCAGGGCATGAACAGCGTCCTGTGTCCGCATCTTGTCACTGCTCCGGCACGTGTGTGCGGAGCGCTCCGGGCACCCGGTAGCGTGAACCGACGATTCCGTAGGTCCACACGTAGGAGTCCCGGTGACGCACAGCGGACAGGGTGACGAGCAGCGGCTGCCGGCCGCGCGGCCCGCGTACGAAGGCGTCGTGCTGCCCGCCGACGGCAGTGAGCCCCTCATACCCGGATCCCCGGGAGCGCAGGCGGCCCCTGCGGGCGGTCAGCCGTGGGGCGCGCCCTGGGGACCGCAGCAGCCGCCTGAGCCACAGGCGCCGGGCGGCGTGCCCGGTACGTCGGCGCCGCAGCCGGGCTACGGCTACCCGGGCGCGGCCGGCCCGCAGGCCCCGCAGGGCTACGGCGACCCCAACGTCCCCGGCGCGCCCGGCCCTTCGGCGCCGCAGCCGGGTTACGGTGCCCCGGCCCCGCAGGGGCAGCCCGGTTACGGATATCCCGGTGCGCCGATGCCGCAGGTGAGTGGTCCCGGTCACCCCGGTGCTCCGGTGCAGGGGCAGGCGAACGGCTACGGTGCCCCGGCTCCGCAGGGGCAGCCGGGCTACGGATATCCCGGTGCGCCGATGCCGCAGGTGAGTGGTCCCGGTCACCCCGGTGCTCCGGTGCAGGGGCAGGCGAACGGCTACGGCGCCCCGGCTCCGCAGGGGCAGCCGGGCTACGGATATCCCGGTGCGCCGATGCCGCAGGTGAGTGGTCCCGGTCACCCCGGTGCTCCGGTGCAAGGACAGACGAACGGCTACGGCGCCCCGGCCCCGCAGGCCACCGCCACGCCCGCGCAGCAGCGTGTCACGTCGCAGCCGCTGCCGCCGCAGGACGCTCCCGGGCAGGAGGAGCGCACCCAGATGCTGCCGCCCCAGGGCGGGCCCGGCTCTGTCGGGGCGTCCGACCCCACGCAGTACATCCAGCCCGTCGCCGGCGGCTCCGCCACGCCGCCCGGGGCTCTGCCGCCCGAGTCGCCCGCCGAGTCGACGACGTTCCTCGGGACCGTGCGCGCGGGCGGGGGCGACTCGGAGGCCACGCAGTACATCGCGCCCGTGCCGCCCGCCCCCGCCGCGGCGCCCTTCGGCATCCGGCCGGGTGCGCCGGGGGACAGACAGCCCCCGGCCGAGTTCGACAGCCTGTTCCGTTCGGACGCTCCCCAGGCCCAGCCGGCCGACTCCACCCAGCAGCTCCCCCGGTTCGACGCCCGGCAGGGCGCCCAGCCGTCCGCGTACCAGGAGCCGGGGCGCGCGCATCGCTACGACGACGAGCCCGTGACACGCAGGCGCTCCATCGTGCCCGTCGTGGCCGCGCTCGTGATCGGCTGCGCCGTGCTCGGGCTGGGTGTCGGGGCCGTGATGTCCGGCGGGGACGACGACGAGGACCCGGCGCCGGACAAGAACGTCGCCGCCACCACCCCCGCGCCGAGCCAGAGCGCGTCCACCCAGGCCGCCGACCCCGCCGAGCCGCAGGCGAAGGCGCTCGACAAGCTGCTCGCGGACAGCAACAACAGCCGTGCCGCAGTGATCCGTTCGGTCGAGAACATCAAGGTCTGCAAGAACCTCGACCAGGCCGTCACGGACCTGAAGGGCGCTGCCGCCCAGCGGCGCAGCCTGGTGACCCGGCTCGACGGCATGACCGTGGACAAGCTTCCGGACAACGCCGCGCTGACCGCCGCCCTGACCAAGGCGTGGCAGGCGTCGGCGTCGGCCGACGACCACTACGCGGCGTGGGCGCAGCAGGTCAAGGGCAAGAAGGGGTGCAAGGGCGGGAAGGCCCGCGTCACCTCGCAGACCGCGCAGGGCAACCGGGCCAGTGGCGAGGCGACGAAGGCGAAGAACGAGGCCGCGCCGCTGTGGAACACGATCGCCCGCACGTACGGCCTGACCGAGCGGCGCAGCGAGCAGCTGTGAGGCGGTCGGCGGGGGTGGTGAACCCGGTTCACCCGCCTCCGCCGAGGAGCCGCCCGCGGAACGCTCAGGCCGCGTCCATCAGCGTCGTGCCCACGTCCACGAAGTCCTTGCCCTGGGCCACCAGCCGTCCGTCCCGCACCACTTGGAACGTCACGCTGCGGTTGACGATCCGCGGATAGCCGGGCGCGCCGAGCATGTTCTCGTAGCCCCACCGCAGCGGCGGCGTCAGGCCGTCGGTCGTCACCTCCAGGCCCTGGTCGAGGGCGTGGGAGATACGGCCAGGGGTGATCACGTCGGTGTCGAGCGCGCGGATCACCCGCTCCAGCACCGTGTACGCGATCCAAGTGGTCTGCACGCCGGCGTCGGCCGGGTCGATGCGGTCGTCGTGGAAGGCGTGCTCGGTGACCACCTGGCGCATCCCGTCCCAGCGTTCGTCGTTCGCGTCCGGGTACCAGCCGGTGATGTAGGCGCCCTCGAAGGGGCCCTTGCGGCCGCCGGTGCGGTCGACGAGGGGCTGGCCGACGCTGCCGATGACGGACGAGATGCGGATGTGCCGGCCGTCCTCGGGCAGCCGCCGGAAGGAGTCGAAGAAGGTCTCCGTGCGGTCGCCGAGCGCGGCGGTGACGCAGCCGGGCCGGGTGCCGGAGGAGGCGGTCGACGTCCAGGTGGGCTCCGCGGCCCGCCTGCGGGCCTGCTTGGCCTGCTCGGTGTACTCGGTGGCGTCGTCGGCCGCGAGGATGTCGGCCGAGGGGATGTCCCGACTGCCTTCGTCAAGACCGGAGTTGAGCAGTTGGACGAGGTCGTCGCCGTTGATGCTGTCGGGGCGCACGAGGGAGACGCCGGCGCAGTAGTCGGCGAGCTGCCTGCCGTTGCCAGCGACGAGGGCGGGCTGGCCGCCGTTGACCGGGTAGGAGAGGTAGCTGGTGAACTCCTCCCCGGACATGCCGTATCCGCCGATGAAGGGGATGCCGGCGGCCTCGAGGGGCGCCATGAAGGAGCCGTACTGGCTGTAGGAGCCGACGACCGCGGCCGCGCCCTCCCTGACGGCCCGGCGTGCGCAGTTGGCCGCGCCCTGGGGGGTGTTGCCCTCGTTGCAGGTGATGACGCGCAGGTCGTGTCCGTCGATGCCGCCGCGCGCGTCGGCCCAGCGTTCGTAGGCCTTGGCCATCGCCATCATGCCGGGCATGTTGGTGGCCTTCGTGTCCTCGGGGGCGAACGTCATGACGGTGACGGGCTCTCTCGAGCCCCCGGCCTCTCCCGGGAGGACACCACAGCCGGCGACGAGGAACATTCCTGCCGCCACGGCCGAGGTGCACGCGGCCCGGCGACGGGTCTTGGAGGGGCGGGGGGTGGAGGAACGACGCCAACCGGTCATGACTCCACACACTTTCTCCCTCCGGGGAACGGCGCAGTGAGCATTGTTCAACGCAAGGTAACTGGAGGGTGAATTGCAGGGGCGGGTCCGGATGATCGAAAAGGGAACGTACGATCGAAGGCGTGCAGCAAGGTTCGGTCAACCCTTCCCGTCGCGGCCGTCGCTCCTCCACCATGGGCGGCATGCCGCTCAACGACATGCCCTGGTGGCGCTGGCGCAGCAACGTGC
This sequence comes from Streptomyces sp. NPDC002867, assembly GCF_053591895.1. Taxonomy (NCBI): domain Bacteria; kingdom Bacillati; phylum Actinomycetota; class Actinomycetes; order Kitasatosporales; family Streptomycetaceae; genus Streptomyces; species Streptomyces sp. NPDC002867. The sequence goes on from NZ_JBSFUR010000007.1 coordinate 189,960, forward strand.
GCTCGGCGCTGCACATGCTTTCCGACCCCGTTTTCCACCAGGAGTGCTGGCTGGCCGGGCGCGAGGGGTACGGCGACGTCACGGACGCCGTGTACCGCCTGGTCGAGGACACCTGGCTGGACAACTGGTCGGCCGAGAAGTACGTCGGCACGATCTTCCGCGACTCGGGCGAGGCCGCGCTGGTTGACGTCGCCGTGCTGCGGGTGCTGCGCATCATGCACCAGGTCGGCGCGGACGCCCCGGTGTCGGCGTACCTGGAGCACCACGGCTGGCCCGAGGCCGTCCGCGCGGCCCGTGACGCGCACGTGCGCCTCGCGTCGAACGACGGCGAGGACCCGGACGCGCCGCCGCGCTCGCTGGACGTGCTGCGGATCATGACCCGGTCGGTGTGAGCCGGCTGTCCACGACCGCGTCCGCAGGACGGACGCCGGACGGGCCCGCCGCCCGTTTGTGGCAGGCTACAAGGATGACTGACCAGTACGTCCTCACGCTTTCCTGCCCGGACAAGCAGGGCATTGTGCACGCCGTGTCGAGTTACCTCTTCATCACCGGCTGCAACATCGAGGACAGCCAGCAGTTCGGAGACCGGGACACGGGCCTGTTCTTCATGCGGGTGCACTTCTCCGCCGAGGCTCCGGTGACCGTGGACAAGCTGCGCGCCAGCTTCGCCGCCGTCGGCGACGCCTTCGACATGGACTGGCAGATCCACCAGGCCGACGAGCGCATGCGGATCATCCTGATGGTCAGCAAGTTCGGCCACTGCCTCAACGACCTCCTCTTCCGCTCCCGGACCGGCGCCCTGCCGGTGGAGATCGCGGCGGTCGTCTCCAACCACACGGACTTCGCCGAGCTGGTCGGCTCGTACGGCATCCCCTTCCACCACATCCCGGTGACGAAGGACACCAAGGCCGACGCCGAGGCGCGGCTGCTGGACCTCGTGCACGACGAGCGGGTCGAGCTGGTCGTCCTCGCCCGCTACATGCAGGTGCTCTCCGACGACCTGTGCAAGCAGCTCAGCGGCCGGATCATCAACATCCACCACTCCTTCCTGCCGAGCTTCAAGGGCGCCAAGCCCTACCACCAGGCGCACGCGCGGGGCGTGAAGCTGATCGGCGCGACCGCGCACTACGTGACGGCCGACCTCGACGAGGGCCCGATCATCGAGCAGGAGGTCGAGCGCGTCGGCCACGAGGTCACGCCCGAGCAGCTGGTGGCCGTGGGCCGGGACGTGGAGTGCCAGGCGCTTGCCCGCGCCGTGAAGTGGCACGCCGAACACCGCATCCTGCTCAACGGGCGCCGCACCGTCGTCTTCGCCTGAGCGGGCGGGCGCGGACCGGGAGCCGGGGAGAGCGGGGACGCGTCCCTACGACGTGCCAGCGTCCTGCGATCCGGCCACCGGGTTGTCGCAGAGGTCGTCCAGGACGAACGCCCCCTCCTCCTCTTCCTCCTTCTCCCGCTGGAGCGCGGTCTCCGCGTCCAGCCGTTCGAGCAGGCGGGTCAGCAGCGCCGGGTCCTCCGGGTCGCCGACGAACTCCAGCACGGCCCGGTAGAACGCGTCGCGCAGCGTCGGCGGCATCGTGTCCGAGGCGTCCATGCAGATGCGGCCCGCCGAGTCGAACAGCTCCTGCACCGCCCGCGTCCCCGGCGACGGCGCCTCGGAGGCGAACGTGCCTCCCGGGAAGAACGGCCGCTCACCGGACTTCGCCGCGTCCGCCCAGTCCTTGCGGGCGGGCGCCGAGGTGAGCCGGCCCAGGAGGTCCCAGGCGGCGGCGCTCGGCCGGAAGACCGCGGCCATGTCGCCGGACACCTCGAAGACGCCGCCGCCCTCCTCGGCGGAGGCGGCCCCGCCGAGATGGCGGGCCGTCGGGGTCGGCCGCACGTCGTCGCCGTAGTGCCTGCGGATGAACGAACCCTGGTGCTCGTGGGTGCAGTCGCCGCGGTTCAGCAGCCCGTAGCGGCCGTCGTCGAGCAGCTCGAACGAGTCCGTCAGCGCGTCCGGCGCTGGGGAGCGCCCGTTCGCGGTGAGCATCCGCGCCCACTCCTCCCACACCGGGCGCGTGCTCTTCCACGACGTCTTGCCGGTCGCCCAGCGCTCGTACGCGTCCGGGCCCCGGCGCTGCAGGATCAGGTCCTCGATCCAGTCCGTGCCCGGCCAGCCGGAGGTGGCGCCGGAGTTCAGGCCGAGACACCACACGGGCTCGCTCTCCCCGACATCCGCACGGCTCCACACCAGCGACTTCAGGTCGACGCGCACCGGCGCCCAGAAGACGTGCGTCCTGGCCGCGCCGCCCCTGCCGGGGACGGTCACCGGCGGCGCCCACGGCGGGATGGCCGCCCCGGCGACCTTCTCCGGCAGCGGATGGGCGTCGCCCGAGCGCGCGTACTGGGCCAGCTCGCCGGGGCTGTTGAGGATCGCCAGGTCCGGTGGCGCACCGGCCTGGAGCTGGGCGACCAGGGTCTCGCGCAGCGAGCGCGTGCCCTTGTAGACGTACCGGTGGCCCGTCTTGTCGCCGATGCTCCTCAAGGCCGCCACGAACGGGGCCTCCTCGCCGTCCGTCCACGGGCCGAGGACGACGAGCGTCCGCTCCTCGGGGGCACTCGCGCAACCGCCCGCCGAGGCGGCGGACACGGCCAGCAGACAGGCCGCCAGGGCGAGCCTCAGGCGCTTCATGCGTCCGCGTCCTTTCGCCGGGTGAAGTGCGGCGGGTACGGCCGGGCGTACAGGTAGAGCGTGACGCCGCAGGCGAGCGCGCCGAGACCGGTCACGGGCACGGCGACGCCCGCGGTCAGCGCCCAGCCGTCCGGGTGCGCCGACCCCATCCGGGCCGCAGCCCCGCCCGCCACGCTCTCGATCTCGCGCCCGACCCCGGACACGGCCGTGACGTACTCCAGCTGGGCGACCGCGTCGTGCACCTCCTCCTGGGCGGCGTGCTCCTGGGCGCCGCCGACGGTCAGCAGTACCGGCGTCAGCAGCACGGGCACCGACGCCGCCACGATCTGGAGGCTCACCAGGCGCAGCCGGTCCCGCAGGAACACCGACGTGCCCACGACCGTGAAGGCGAACAGGGCGGCCACCAGCGCGGCCGCGGCCGCCGCCGCCTGGGTGAGGGGGCTCCAGTCGGCCAAGTCGCCGCTCTCGTCGAGGAGTTGCTCCTCCAGGACCTCGATGCGGTCCAGCACGGTGGTGGGGTCCTGCTCGCCGTTGGCCGGCTGCGGGCTGCGCAGCATCCCGGCCGCGTACGCCACCCCCGCCTCGCGCAGCACCCGGCTCGTGCGGTTGCGGTCCGCCCAGGCGATCTTGTCCCCGTACGCGACGACGAGGCCGGACACCACCCGCAGCTCCTGCTCCTGGGCCTTGCTCAGGGCCCCGGACTGGGCGACCCGGTTCAGGCTCTGGGTCGTCTCGGCCAGGTGCGAACGGTAGGTCTCGCCGAGTTCGACGAGCCCGGCGTGCTCGGGGTTCAGCAGCCGTAACTCGGCCTGGGCCTGGGTGAGTCCGAGGGAGGTCCGTGCCTGGGCGAGCCCCACGAGTGCCGGCACGGACCGGTCCCGCAGCTCTTCGGAGCGCCGGTGCACGTCGTTGTAGGCGGCGGTGCTCAGCGCCAGCGCGATCAGCGCGAGGGCGGGCAGCACCAGCATCCTGCGCCGCAGGAACGCGGCGGTCGGCCGCCCCGTGCCGGGGGAGCGGCCGGTGGCCCGCACCCACAGGGCGGGCGGGACGCGCCGGGCCTGCCGCCAGGCGCGGCCGCCGAGCCGGCGGGCGAGGGCGGCGAGCCGCCGCAGCGTCGCGGCGCGCGAGGTCCCGCCGTCGCGGGGGGCACCATCGCCGTCCTCCGCGGCCGTACGTGACGGTCCGTCGTCGCGGGGCGGCGCCGTGGCGGGCGACGCGTCCGTGCCGCCGGCCGTCATGCGGACTCCTCCCCGTCCCGGAGCAGGGCGCGCCGGGCCCACCGCGGCCAGGGCGCCGAGCGGACGCGGCCCCGGACGTGGCGGACGCCCAGCGGGCGGGTGCGGAACGCCCGGTCCAGCAGCGCCTCCGCCAGCGCCGCGTCCTCCGGCCGGTCCGTGCGGGGAACCTGCTTCGCCAGCCGGCGGTAGCTCGCCGACAGTTCGTCCCGCAGCTGCCGCTCCGTCCTCGGGACCTGCTTCTCCGAGAAGCCGGCCGCCTCCAGCCGCTCCAGGGGGCCGCCGGGGCCGGGATCCTCGCCCGCCTCCTCGACCAGGCCGAGCAGCATCGACAGCAGCTCCGTCCTGATCCGGTCCTGCGCCTGCCCGTCCGTGAGTCCCTCGTCGTTGGTCAGCCGGTGCAGCGCGGCGTAGGCGGCCGCCGGCGAGCGCCGGTTCACGTGGATGCGCACGACGGCCGTGCGCGCGGCCGTGCGGTGCCGCGAGTCCGGCGGCACGCTGTCCAGGTACGCGCACGCCTTCTGCCACTCGTCCTCCGCGAGGTGGATCCGGGCGAGCCCGAACGCCGCCGAGCCCATCGCGTGGTTGCGCTGGAGCACCGCCTCGTAGAACTTCTTCGCCTGCGCCACGTTCTCCTCCCGGTCCGCCGGAGGCCGTGGCAGCTCCGACGGTGCGTCCTCCCCCGGCGGCGCGGCGGCCAGCTTCTCGTGGCAGTAGCCGAGCGCGAGCTTGGGCGCATACTCGCCGGGAATCGCCCGGTACACCGCGTCGAAGCCGCGCCAGGCGTCCGCCGTGCGGCCGGACGCGAGGTCGATGAGCCCCTGGTGCCAGTCCAGCCGCCAGTCGTAGCGGGACCTGTCGCCCAGCCGCTCCTCGGCCAGCCTCCGCTCCGTCCCGGCCGCCGCCACGTCCCCGAGCTGGAGATGGAGCCGGCAGCGCAGCAGATGCAGTTCCGGCGAGCGCTCCCACTCACGGCTGAGCTGCAACAGACCGGCCGGGTCGTCGTACGACGTGCGCTGCAGCTCCTTCCAGTTGGGGTCCCGCACGTCCGGCTTGGGCTTCGGCAGCGACACCGCCGCCTCCGCCGGATCCGGGATGCGCGCGCCGAGGCGGTCCGGCGCGCGGTCCGTACGCCAGCGCTCCAGCGGCGGCGCCTTGCCGAGCTGGCCGTCGAGCGCGGCGGCCGGCGGGTCGAACAGGGTCGACGGCTGGTAGGTCTCCTCGCCCAGCCGCAGCGACCGCAGCTCGCGCAGCACACCGCGCAGCTGCACGGCCATCTCGTCGGCGGAGGCGTACCGCAGCTCCGGCTCCTGGGCCATGGCCCGCTCCAGCGCCCGGTTCAGCGACTCCTCGCCGATGTCGGCGGACGGCTCGGGGTCCCGGGAGAGCAGCTCGCGCAGCACGGCGCCGACGGTGTAGAGGTCGCCGGCGGTCGTCATCTCGCCCATCGGCCCCGAGCGCGGCGGCTTGTGGGTGACCGGCCCCGGCTCGCCGGGCTTGCGCACGCCGGCGACGTCGATCAGCTTGATGCCGTCGCCGCAGTGCAGGACGTTCGTGAGCGACAGGTCGCCGTAGACGAGCCCCTCCTTGTGCAGATGGCTCAGCGCGTCCAGGATCAGCAGCCCGTACGTGACGACGAACTCGCGGACCCGCGGCCCGGTGAACGGCGCTCTGCGCTCGGCGATGCGGTCCGCGACCCACGACAGCGGCGCCCCGTCGGCGAACTCCATCACGATGAACTCGTCCGGTGCCGACGGATGCCGCGCGTAGTTGACCACGCGGATGATGGACGGATGGTTGAGCCGCACCAGCCGCAGCCGCTCCTGGTGCGCCTGGCGGACGGCCGCCGGGTTGTCGGGGTCGAGGACCCCCTTGAGCGCCACCGGCCGCTTCTCCAGCAGCAGATCGCGGGCCAGGTAGACCTGCCCGTGGCTGCCCCGGCCGATCGGCCCCACCACCTCGTACTGCTGGTGCAGCAGGTCGCCGGCCGCCAGCTTCGCGCCGGAGCGGGCGGTGACCAGCGCGTCCGGCGCGCCGACGGCGACGACCGGCAGATCCGTCAGCCCCTCGCCCGGCGGCCCGGCGACGAACTCGGGCGGGCCCGCCGTCCGGTGCAGGATCTCCTCCCTGTTCTCGGCCTCCAGCAGCGCCGCCTCGATGTCGACGGCGATGCGGAACATGGCGTACGGTAGGGTCCGGCTGTCGTACGACAGACCGCCGGGGCGTAGTTGTCCGAGCTTCGCCCGTAACCGCTCGGCGTGCGCATGCCGTTCCGCCGCGTCCTTCGGCCGGGCGGGGTGTTCGCGGATGCGCCGCTCGCACACGGCGAGCCGGTCGAGCCGTGGCCGCAGCCGGACGGCACGGCGGCCCGGCCAGTCGGGCTCCATCAGGTCGGCGCCCACCCGGTCGAGCAGAGGCGAACTGCGGTCGCCGAAGACGAGGAGGAGGCGGGTCCCGCCGCCGGCGCGCAGGGCGCGCAGCAGATCCATGATCTCGTCGTCGGAGGACGCGGACATGTCGACGGCGAGGAACGCGATGTTCAGCGGCGGGCTCTCCTCGGCGATGCGCCGCAGCAGGGTCTCGAGGGACTCCGGTCCGGCTTCCTCCGCCGGCGCCGGCACGTCGAGTCCGATACGGTCCGCCGCCTGGCGTGCCAGCTCCTCCGCCGTGCGGTTCGTCGCGTCCACCGCGATGTCGATGCTGCCCAGCTGCGGCTCGCCTGCCGGAGCGGGCATCGCCGACGGCGTCGGCGGGCTCTGCTCGCGGTCCGCCAGCGTCAGCACCGACCGGATCGTGTACCGGAGGTCGTGCTCGCCGGCTCCGGCGAAGACGGGCTCCACCGGGTCGGTGTCCGGCTCGCCGTCCAGCCAGCGGGTCAGCCGCCGTTGCAGTCCCGGCACCCGCCCCGAGACCGTCCGGTCCGGGGCGACCGCCACGTCCCGGGACACGGCCCGCAGTCCGGTGATCTTCAGCCCGAGCCGCTCCAGCCGCTCCCGCCGCAGGTGTCGCAGCACCGTCTCCGTCGGGATCATGTACGCGTGGTCCCGGCGCACGCGGGCCTCGGGGGTGCCGAACTGGTGCACCAGGATGCCGATGACGCGGCGGGAGCGGCTGTGCACGACCCCGCAGCCGCTGTAGCCGTGCCGCACCACGTACGGCGAGTCCTGGGTGTCGAGCTGCACCCACTCCGGTGTCGGCGCGGGCCCGCCGCGCCCCATCAGCCGGGCGTGCAGGTGCTCGCCGCCCGGCAGGTCGTCCGGGTAGCCCGTGAAGTGGACCGGCTCGCCGGTGGCCGGGATCTGCCGGTGCAGCACCGCGGCCGGAACGTCGTGCGGCAGACCGGGCCGGTCGTCCAGTTCGAGGAGGGCGATGTCGCCGCCGAAGTCGGGGGTGGGCTCGACGAAGAACTTGGGGACCACGCGGGCGCGCACCGGCGTCGCCGGGCCGCCGGACGGCGTGGGGCGCACCACGTCGATGTACACCGTGTCCAGCCTGGCACGGGCGCCCGACCGGTCGGGCGGCGAGAGGACCGTGTGCGCGCAGGTCAGCACCCAGGAACGGGACAGGAGGACTCCGGCGCCCAGCGGGGTGCCGCCGCGGTCGGGCGTGCGCAGCAGACGGACCCGCCAACTCTCCTCGTAAGCCGAGGAGTTGGATGTGCGATACGCATCGCTCATACTGGCCAACGATAACTACGGGAAGCGGGGGGCGCGATGGCCGAGCGTGACGAAACCGCGGTGGCGGGGCTGGCCGAGGTGATCGGACAGGTCCGCGACGAGCTGGAGCGGGCCCAGCGCGCCGGCGCGGGCCGCGATCTGCGGTTCAGCGTGGAGAGCGTGCAGCTGGAGTTCGCCGTGCAGGTCAGGCGCGAGGCCACCGGGAGCGGCGAACTGCGGATCGGCGTGCTGACGGCGGGCGGGGGCGGCACGAAGGGCCACGACCGCACCCACACCATCCAGATCCAGCTCAAGCCGCACGGGCGCGACGGCAACCCGAACATCAGCGTCGGCGGCCTCGGGCCGCGCTAGCGTCCGCCCGCTGCCTCACAGCCGGCTCAGCGAGGCCGCCGCGAACAGCACGTCCCGGATCGCCTCCCGGTCACCGTCCTGGCCCGCCGCGGCTTCATCCGGCGACACGTGCCCGGCGACGAGCCGGCAGAACTCGACGCCGTCGAGCGCCACCTGGGCCACCGAACGGTCGGGCGATCCGACGGCGGCCGGCGAGTCCAGGGCGATGTACCAGTTGCCCCCGCCCGACCCCTCGACCTCCAGGTGCAGCGAGCGCCCCGGTGCCCCGGCCGCCACCAGATCGCGTACGGGCCCTGCGAGACCCGCGCGGCGCCGTTCGGCGAGGGCGGCCGGCAGGAGGCGGGCGGCGAGGTCGATCATCCGGTTGAGATGGGCGCCGCTCGGCGGGGCGTAGGGGTAGTCGACCGCGTCGGCGATGTCCTCGGCGTGGATCCAGCACTCGAAGGCCCGGTCGAGGAGCGAGTCGCGCAGCGGCAGGGCGAACGCCCCGTACGAGACGGACAGTTCGGTGACGTCCCGGCTCGCGAACGACACGGTGCGGATGAGGGCGTGGCTCTGGTCGCGCCAGGGTACGCGGATCGTGCGCGTGGGCGGCAGCTCGGCGCTGCCCCAGAACGCCTCCGTCCGCTCGGCGGGCCGCACGGGCGCGGCCCGGCCCAGCGGGTCGTCCAGACCGAGCGCGCCGGAGACCAGGCCGTCCACGCTCATCAGGTGCCCGATGACCCCGGCGACGGTCGTGCGCCGGTTGACCTGCCGGCCGCCCTCGAACCACTTCAGCCGCACGGGCGCGTGCCACTCGGACTCGCCGATGTCGCGCAGCAGCGCATCCAGCCGGGCGGTCTCGGCGTCGTACGGGTCGGCCCAGTCGGGCACAGGGATACGGGCGGGCCTGCGGCCCAGGCAGTTCTCCAGGACCTGGAAGCGCAGCAGCGGATCGAGGTCCAGGTCCCGGTCGGTGTGCAGCAGGCCGACGGCGTCGCGCAGCCGCAGCGCCTCGTCGGCGCAGGGGGCGCACTCGCCGAGATGCTCCTCGACGGCGGCGGTCTCCTCCGCGGAACAGGCGGACAGGGCCCACGCGCCCAGCAGCGACTTGAGCACGCCGTGCGACGCGGGGCCTTCGGGCGCCGCCGGCGCGCCGGCGTGCGCGCCGTGCACGGGTCCGGGCACCGCGTCGTCGCTCGCCGCCCCGTCCGCGTCGGGCGCCTCGGCATCCGCGCCGGAGCCGGCTGCTGTGCGGTCGCCCGCGGGCTGCGCGCCGGGCGTGCCAGGGACTGCCCCGGTCGCGGGTGCGGGTGCGGGGCCCGCGGCCTGCGCGTCGGGATCTGCGCCTGCCCCGGACGCCCCGGGCGTCGGGCCCGTGTCCGCGTCGGACGGGAGTACGGGGCCGTCGTCGGCAGGCTCCACGCCGTGCGCGTCATCGGGCGCGGCCGCGCCCGAGTTGTCCGCGGTGCCCGAGTTCTCACGCGGCTCCGGGCGCGGCGGACGGTACGCGTGCGGCGACAGGTCGTCCGCGGCCGGCCTGGGGGACGGTATGCGGGGAACGCCTCGCGTCTCGTCCCCTCCTCGGTCGCGATCGCGTCCGTCGCCGCCGCCGTCGAGTGGCCCGCTCACAGCGCGCGTCCGTATCCGGGCGGTGACGACCCCTCCAGCGGGCGCGTGTGCGCGGTGGACAGCAGTTGCAGCCCCAGCCGCAGCCTGCGCCGCGCCTCGTCCTCCGTCACCCCGAGGTCGGCCGCGGTCTGCCGGTAGTCCCGGCGCTGGAAGTACGCCAGCTCCAGCGCCGCCCGCAGCGGAGCGGGCATCGACGTCACGATGTAGTCGGCGCGGGCGGCGACCGCCGCGCGCCGCACCTTCTGCTCGAGCTCCTCGGCGGTGCCTCCGCCGCCCCGGGCCAGGGCCGCGGCCTCGCTCTGGCGCAGCCGGTGCACGGCCTGCTTGTTGGTGAGCCGCGCCACCCAGGAGCGCATCGAGCCCTGTTTGGGGTCGTAGGCGTCCGGGTTCTCCCAGATGTAGCCGAAGACCTCGCGGGTGACCTGGTCGGCCGCCTCCTCGTCCTCCAGCACCCGGTGGGCCTGGCTGTGCACGAGCGCGGCGAACCGGTCGTACAGCTCCCCGAGCGCCGCGGCCTCGCCCCGCGCGAGCCGCTGCTGCATCTTGCGGTCCCAGCGCGGTGGTGCGTCCTTCGCCATGCGGCCCCCAGCCGTGTCGCCCTCGCAGTCCCCGGTCCGTGCCTCGTTCGAATGTAGTGCGCCCCCTGACGTACGCACCCCTCTTTGCACCAAGTACGCCCCCTGTCGCGGCCGTGGGTGGTAGGAGCCCGCCGGGCGGGGGCGCGGACGCGGGCCGGAGGACGGAACTCCGGGTGAGATGCGTCGCGTTTCAGGGAGGGACGGCAGGGCAGTGGCCAGTGGAAGGACGGCTTCCGGTCTCCGGGCCGGCCGGTTCGACGAGAGGTCCGTACGTGATGATGCTCAAGGTGGCCGAGACCCGGCAGGGCGCGTGGACCGTGCTGCACGTCTGCGGCGAGCTCGATCTCGTGTCCTCGCCCGTGGTCCGCCAGCGGGTCCACGACGCGGTCGCGGCAGGCGACCGCGATGTGGTGCTCGACCTCTCCGAGGTCTTCTTCTGCGACTCCAGCGGCGTGGGGGTGCTCGTCGCCGCCCGCCGGCTGATGCGCTCCTGCCAGGGCAGGCTCCGGCTGATACTTCCCGCGCGCGGCGCCGAGGAGGGCTCGCACGTCAACAGGGTGCTGAGCGCGCTCGGCGTGCGCCGCCTGTTCGAGGTGTACGCGGACGTGCTCTCGGCGACGGACGACGACGCGCGGCCCCTCTCGGCGTGAGCCCGCGCGACGCGATCCCGTTCGGTCACCGGCGCGTCGTCCCGAAGTCGCCGCCCGGTAATTCACCGGGTGTGTACACGCGTCAGCGCCCGGGGCTCTACGCTCCCGCCATGGACAGCGCAGAGTATGAGCGGAAGATTGCTTCCCGCTTCGCCGCTTTCGATCAGGACGGCAACGGCTCCATCGACCGCGAGGACTTCAGCAAGGCCGCGGCCTCGGTCCTCGCCGAGTTCTCCGTGACGGCACGCTCCGTCAAGGGACAGGCCCTCTACAGCGGCGCCGAGGCGTTCTGGCAGGGCATGGCCGGGATCGCCGACGTGGACGGGGACCAGCGGGTCAGCCGGCAGGAGTTCGTGACCGGCGCGGTGAAGCGGCTGCGCGACAACCCCCAGCGGTTCGGCGAGATCGCCCGTCCGTTCCTGCACGCCGTCGTCGCCGTCGCCGAGGAGGACGGCGCCGGTGTCACCCCCGCGTCGGCCGCCCGCGTGATGCGCGCCCTCGGCGTCGACGCGCCGGTCGCGGAGCAGGCCGCGGCGGCGCTGGACACGGACGGCGACGGCAGGATCTCCGAGGAGGAGATCCTGACGGCGTTCGCCGCGTACTGCGTCACCCCCGAGCAGCCCAGGTGACAGACGGTCCCGGGCCGCCCGGCGCACTGGGCGGCCCCCACCCCGCGCCGGTCAGGCGTAGCGCTCCCTGAGCCTGTACTTGAGCACCTTCCGCAGCGTCTCGTTGCGGGGCAGTGCGTCCACCACCTCCAGTTGTTCCGGCAGTTTGTGCACCGCCAGGCCCGATGACCGCAGGTGGGAACGGAGTTCCCCGAGCGTGGGGTCGTCCGCGCCCCGGGCCCGTTCGACCACCGCGCAGACGCGCTCGCCGCGTTCCGCGTCGGGCAGTCCGATCACCGCGGCGTCGCCCACCGCCGGATGCGTGTGCAGCAGGCTCTCGATCTCCTGGGCCGAGATGTTCTCGCCCTTGCGGATGATCACGTCCTTGGCCCGGCCCGTGAGCACGAGGTGGCCGCTGTCGGTGAGGTGGCCGAGGTCGCCCGTCCGCAGGAAGCCCTCGGAGTCGAACGGGCTCTCCGTGGCTCCCAGATAGCCCCGGCAGACGGCCTCGCCGCGGAGCCGGACCTCGCCGTCGACGATGCGGATCTCCATCCCGGCGGGCGGCCGGCCCTCGGTACGGGCGAGGTTCTCGGGGGTGTCGTCGGGCGCGTTCATGGTGATCATCGGGACCTCGGTCATGCCGTAGCCGTGGGTGAGCGCGCAGCCCAGCTCGCGGACGACGGCGTGGTACAGCTCCGGCGGCTTGGGCGCGCCGCCGCCCGCGAGCAGCCGCAGGGTCGGAATGAGCTTCTCGCCGGGCCGCTTGCGCTGTTCGGCGAGGAACATCGCGTAGAACGCGGTGGAGCCGCCGGCCGTCGTGACGCCGTGCCTGCGGTACTCGGCCAGCGCGTCGGGCAGCGCGAACCGCTCGAAGAGGACCGCCGGGAACCCGTACAGCAGCAGCATCACGAGGTAGTCCGGGCCGCCGATGTGCGCGAAGGGAAAGGCGATCGAGCCGATGTCGTCGGGGGTCAGGCGCAGCGCGTGGGCGAGACACGAACCGCCCGCGATCAGGGAGCGGTCCGTGTGCAGGACGCCCTTCGGGTCGGACGTGGTGCCGGAGGTCCAGTAGATCCAGCGCACGTCGGTCCCCGACGAGGGCGGCTCGGGCAGCACGGCCGGGTCGCCGTCGGGCAGTGTCCTGTACGCCTCGAAGACGCCGCGCGCCCCGAGCCGTCCGGCCATCGCCGTGTGGTCGAAACCCCGCCACTCACCGGGCACGGCGAAGAACTCCGCCTTGGACTCGCGCAGCGCGAAGCCGGTCTCGCGGTCCCGGTAGAAGGGGATCACGGGGCTCTGCACGGCGCCGATCCTGGCGAGGGCGACGGTCAGCAGCACGGTCTCGATGCGGGTGGGCAGTTGCCAGGCGACGACCGTGCCGGGGCGTACGCCCATGCCGTACAGCCCGGCCGCGACCCGCTCGGCGCGCTCGCGCAGCCCGCCGAAGCCGAGGGCGCGCTCCTCCTGGAGAAGGACGGGGCGGCCCGGGGTGAGCGCGGCGCGCCGGTCGACGAGCTCCCACAGGGTGCGTGACGCGCCGAGCGCGTGTGCGGTCTCGTTCATCGCCGGACCTCCGTAACTGACGGACAGTCAGATAGTGCGCAGAGCGTAGGGCTCCGCGCCTTGTCGGTCCAGGGGTGCGGGACTAGCCTATGAGCTGACGACCCATCAGAAACGGTTCGAACCCGTCCGCAGCGGAGGCCCCGGTGGAACAGGAACTGCCCCGGATCGTGAGCGTCGACGACCATGTGATCGAGCCCGCGCACCTCTTCGAGACCTGGCTGCCGGCCCGGTACCGCGACCGCGGGCCCAAGCCGCTGACCGCGGGCATCGGTGAGCTCGCCTACGTGGGCGGCAAGTACCGCATCACGATGGACCCGGACGGGCCGCCGGCCGACTGGTGGATCTACGAGGACCTGAAGTTCCCGTACAAGCGCAACATCGCCGCCGTCGGCTTCGACCGCGACGACATGACGCTGGAGGGGATCACACGCGCGGAGATGCGCCCCGGGTGCTGGGACCCGAAGGAACGGCTCAAGGACATGGATCTCAACCATGTCGAGGCGTCCCTGTGCTTTCCCACCTTCCCCCGCTTCTGCGGGCAGACCTTCGCCGAGGCCCACGACAAGGAGGTCGCCCTCGCCTGCGTGCGCGCCTACAACGACTGGATGGTCGAGGAGTGGTGCGGCGACAGCGGCGGCCGGCTCGTCCCCCTGTGCATCGTCCCGCTGTGGGACGTCGGCCTCGCGGTGGCGGAGATCGGGCGGAACGCCGCGCGGGGCGTGAGGGCGGTGACCTTCTCCGAGATCCCGACCCACCTCGGACTCCCATCCATCCACTCCGGGTACTGGGACCCCTTCTTCGCCGCCTGCCAGGACACCGGCACGGTCGTCAACATGCACATCGGGTCCAGCTCCCAGATGCCCGCCGCGTCCCCCGACGCCCCGCCCGCCGTCCAGGCGTCGCTCAGCTTCAACAACGCCATGGCCTCTATGACGGACTTCCTCTTCAGCGGCGTCCTGGTGAGATTCCCCCGGCTCACGCTCGCCTACAGCGAGGGGCAGATGGGCTGGATCCCGTACGCCCTCGAACGGGCCGACGACGTGTGGGAGGAGCACCGCGCCTGGGGCGGTGTGCGCGACCTGATCCCCGAACCGCCCTCCACCTACTACTACCGGCAGATCTTCTGCTGCTTCTTCCGAGACAAGCACGGCATCGCCTCGATCGACACCGTCGGCCGCGACAACGCCACCTTCGAGACCGACTACCCGCACGTCGACTCGACCTTCCCGCACACCAAGGAGGTCGCCCTCGACCACGTGAAGGACCTCGACGACGAGACGGTGTACAAGCTCATGCGGGGCAACGCGATCCGCATGCTCGGCCTGGACCTCGTCTGATGGACCTGGGGAGTACGGCCGAGGAGGAGGAGTTCCGGGCCCGGCTGCGCGCCTGGCTCGCCGTCGCCCTCCCGAAGCTCCCACCCGAACCGCCGCCGGAGGACTGGCCGGCCCGGCGCGCGTACGACACCGCCTGGCAGCGCGCGCTGTACGACGCCGGGTACGGGGACGTGCACACGAACGCCCCGCCGGCCCTGCGGCTGGTCTTCCTGGAGGAGACGGAGCTCGCCGGCGCCCCCTACGTCGGCGCCAACTTCGTCGGACTGCTCCACGCCGGGCCCACCATCGCCGCCGAGGGCACCCCCGGACAGCGGGAGCGCTGGCTGACGCCGATCCTGCGCGGCGACGAGATCTGGTGCCAGGGCTTCAGCGAACCGGACGCCGGATCCGACCTCGCCTCGCTGCGCACCCGCGCCGTCCGCGACGGCGCCGACTACGTCGTGACCGGCTCCAAGATCTGGACCTCGCACGCGGAGGTCGCCGACTGGTGCGAACTCCTCGTCCGCACCGGCTCCGACACCTGCGGACACCGCGGCATCACCTGGCTCGCGATGCCGATGGACGCCCCCGGCATCACCGTGCGGCCGCTGCGCACCCTTGCCGGATCGGCCGAGTTCGCCGAGGTGTTCCTCGACGAGGTGCGGGTGCCGGCGGCCAACCGGGTGGGGGAGGAGAACGACGGCTGGCGGGTCACCATGATCACGCTCTCCTTCGAGCGCGGCACCGCCTTCGCCGGAGAGGTCGTCGCCTGCCGCCGCACCCTGGCCCGTCTGGCCCGCGCGGCCCGCGGCAACGGCCGCTGGGACGACACCGTGCTGCGTCGCAGACTCGGCAGGCTGCACGCCGAGTTCGCCGCCCTGTGGCGGCTCGTGCAGTGGAACGTGAGCGAGGCCGCCGCCACCGGCGGCGTCCCCGGCACCGGCGGCTCCGTCTTCAAGCTCCGCTACTCGCACGCCCGTCAGGAGCTGTACGACGCGGCCGCCGACGTCCTCGGCCCCGACGCGTTCGACCTCGGCCACGACTGGACGCGCGACCGGCTCTCCTCCCTGTCGTACACGATCGCCGCCGGCACCTCGCAGATCCAGCGGAACATCGTCGCCGAGCGGATACTCGGCCTGCCGAAGGGGCGCTGATGGACTTCCGGCTCACCGACGACCAGCGGGCCCTGCGCGCGGGCGTGCGTGCCCTGCTGTCCGCCCGCTTCGACCGCGATGCGCTGCGCGCCGCCGTGGCGGAGCCCCGGCTCGACCGGGGGCTGTGGCGGGAGTTGGGGTCCGCCGGATTCTTCTGCCTGCGGCTTCCGGAGGCGGACGGCGGCGTCGGACTGGGCCTCCCGGAGGCGGTTCTCGCCTTCGAGGAGGCCGGCCGGACCCTGCTGCCGGGGCCGTTGGTCGCCACGCACCTCGCGGCGGGCCGGATCCCCGGCGCCGCCACCGGCGAGACGGTCGTCACCGCGTCCGACGGCGCGCTCGTGCCCTGGCTGGACGCCGCCGACGCCGTTCTCGAAGAGCTCACCGACCCCGTGCCCGTACGCTCGCTCGACCCGCTGACGCCGCTGCACCGGGACACCGGCGGCCGCGGCGGGCCGCCCGATCCCGTCGCGGCGCTGCTCACCGCCGCCGAACAGCTCGGTTCGGCGGCCAGGACGACGGACACGGCCGCGCGATACGCCCGCGAACGCACCCAGTTCGGACGGCCCATCGGCTCCTTCCAGGCCGTGGCGCACCTGTGCGCCGGCATGCTCGTCCGCACGGAACTCGCCCGCTGCGCCGTCTACGCCGCGGCCGTCACCGCCGACCCCGTCGACATCGGCGGGGCCAAGCTCCTCGCCGACGACGCGGCCGTGCAGGGAGCGCGGGACTGTCTCCAGATCTTCGGCGGGATGGGCTTCACCTGGGAGTCGGACGTCCATCTCCATCTCAAGCGCGCCTGGTTGCGGGCCGGGACGTGGCTCACGGCGGCGGAGGCGGAGGAGACGCAGGCCCAGGCATTGGCCTCAGCACTGTGAAGAGTCACCGAGCGTCGATATCGGGTTGTGTCCTTCGGGCGACTCGTCACGGCCCGGAGTCGTCATGCCGCTCCGGTACGCTCCATCAGATGCGAGTCGCTGCGAGGACGAGGCGTCACGGTGCGGCCGGTCCGGCCGGTCCGGGCCTGCCGATGCGCGCTGATCGGCCGGTGCGTGTGCGGACTGCGAGCCTGTGTTCGACTCCCCGCGAGGTGCGTCGCACAGTATGCACCATCGGTACTCCGTCACGCTGGAATATGCCCGAAGCGCTTGTTGTGGTGACAGAACGTCAACCATGCTGTCCTGCAAGGGAATCACGTTCCGTGATGACTGTGAGGCGCAAGGCGATGTGTCCGCCGGTTCGGATGGTGTGAGCGGTGCAGGTGCTTCAGGTGCAGTTGGAGGTCGGGCCCGATCCCGCGGAGGTGGGGCGGGCGCGCAGGTGGGCCCGTTCTCGCCTCGTGCGGTCAGGGGTGGGTGACGACGAGGCGCTGGCCGAGACGTTGATCCTGCTGATCTCGGAGCTCGTGACCAACGCCGTGGTGCACACGGGGTGTCCGGCGGTGCTGCGGATGCTGTTCGGCGGGAGTCCTGCGGAGGTGGGGACCGTGCGGGTCGAGGTCGCCGACAGCAGCGCCTGCCCGCCCCTGCGCCGGCGCGCGGAGGGCGAGGACACGAACGGCCGCGGGCTCGAACTCGTCGACGGGCTCGCGGATCGCTGGGGCTGGCGTGCGGAGGGCGCGGGCAAGTCCATCTGGTGCGAGGTGGACCGATGTCCCGGTCCCGTACGGGAGGCGCCGCACACGGGGCCGCGCGTGCACGAGGTGGCGTACGGGATCGAGTCGTACGGCACGCTGCGCGCGACGGCGCGCGGTGCCTGACGTCTGACGCCCGCCGTCTAGAGCACGGCCACCGGAGCGACGGGCGTGCCGGTTCCGCCGACGAACGGTTCCGGCATGGCGCACAGCAGGAAGGCGTGACGCCCCTGCTCCGCGCAGGTCGCGCTCAGCTCCTCCAGGTTCCAGTTCTGACCCTGGAGCAGGCCCATCTCGACCAGGTGGAGCGCGTGCACGGGCAGCCAGAGGCCCTCGATCTCCGGCGGGAAGATCTCGAAGGCGAGCGTGTCGTTGGCGACGGCCGCGACGTCACGGGCGTGGAACCACTCGGGGGTTCGGACGGACAGGCCGGGCGAGGGATGGCCGTAGCCGTGCCTGTCCCCCTCCAGCAGGCGTCGCATCTGCCCGGTTCGTACGAGGACGATGTCACCGGACCGGACCGTGACCCCGCCGAACTCCGCGGCCTCGTCCAGGTCCTCGGGCGTGACGGCGTGGTCGCCGGGCAGCGCGTCCACGCCCTTCGCGCGGGCCACGTCCAGCAGGACGCCCCGTGACACGACCGGCGGGACGGTGCCGATGCCGCTGAAGCCGGCGCCGCCGTGGGGGGTGATGGAGGCGGCGGGGCGGCCGTTGTAGAGCACGCCCGAGTGCGAGGCGTGCGGGAGCGCGTCCCAGTGCGTCGCGCACTGCAGCCCCATCGTCACCACGTCGTCGCTGGTGGCGACTGTGCCGGGGCCGAAAAGCTCCTGGTTGATCTGCACCATGGTGTGCAGGGGGTTGACGCGCCCCGGAATGACGCCGGTCTGGACGCCGTCCTGCCGGAGCGGGAGCGCGAGCGGGACGCGCAGCCCCTGTGTGACGGTGGCGGCGGCGTCCCGCACGGCGGCCGGGGTGATCAGGTTCAGTGTGCCGATCTCGTCGTCGGCCCCCCACCGTCCCCAGTTGTTGACGCGTTTGGCGATCTCGTGGAACTCGGCCGGCAGGGACATGGCGCCTCCTGGGGCTTGTGCTCGGCTGTCCGACGGGCCAAGAATCTAACGGGTCGTCAGATTCCTCGGGAAGGGGCCGGTGTGGGGAACTTCTTGGCAGGCAAGGTGGTTGCCGTGACCGGCGCGGGACGCGGCATCGGCCGCGCGGTCGCCCGCGCCGCCGCGGCCGAGGGCGCGAAGGTCGTCGTCAACGACTACGGCGTCTCCGTCGCGGGTGGCGAACCGACGAGCGAGATCGCGGCCGGCGTCGTCAAGGAGATCGAGGCGGCGGGCGGCGACGCGGTCGCGGTCGCCGACGACATCTCCACGATGGCGGGCGGGCAGCGGGTCGTCGACGTCGCGCTGGAGCGGTACGGGCGGCTCGACGGGGTCGTGTGCGTGGCAGGGATCCTGCGCGAGCGGATGCTGTTCAACATGACCGAGGAGGAGTGGGACCCGGTCGTCGCCACCCATCTCAAGGGCACGTTCACCGTCTTCCGGGCGGCGTCCGCGGTGATGCGGCGGCAGGGAGCGGGCACGCTGATCGGCTTCACCAGCGGCAACCACCAGGGATCGGTGTCCCAGGCCAACTACGCGGCGGCGAAGGGCGGCGTCATCTCGCTGGTCCGCAGCGCGGCGCTCGGCCTCCACAAGTACGGCGTCACGGCGAACGCAGTGGCCCCCGTCGCCCGCACCCGCATGTCGGCGAACGTCCCCGTGGAACTCGCCGAGATCGGCGACCCGGAGGACGTGGCGGCGTTCGTGGTCTACCTGCTCTCCGACGCCGCGCACGCGGAGGGCGTCACGGGCCAGGTGTACACGGTGGCGGGCCCCAAGATCGCGGTCTGGGCCCAGCCGAGGGAACTCCGCGCGGCGTACGCGGAGGGCGGCGCCTGGACGCCGGAACGCATCGCCCGCACCCTCCCGGGCACGGTGGGCACGGACCCGATGCCGCTGCTGTCGCATGTCGCCGCCATGTCCGCAGCGGCGGCCCAGGGCGCCCGCCCGAACGCGTGACAGGAGCACCCCATGAACGTCCACGTCGTCAGCAGTGACCCCGCCTTCCGGGCCGCCGGCACCGTCCACGGCGGCTCGGACGAGATCCGGCGCACCCGCATCGCCGAGCGCCTGCTCGGCCTTCCCAAGGAGCCGAGGCCATGAGAGGCGTGGTGTTCGACGGCACGCGGGCGCAGGTCGTCGACGATCTGGAGGTACGCGAGCCGGGTCCCGGCGAGGTCCTCGTCGCGATCGCCGCCGCCGGGCTGTGCCACAGCGACCTGTCGGTGATCGACGGAACGATCCCCTTCCCTTCCCCCGTCGTCCTCGGCCACGAGGGCGCGGGGATCGTCGAGGCGGTCGGCCCCGGTGTCGGCCATGTGGCGCCTGGCGACCATGTCTGCCTGTCGACCCTCGCGAACTGCGGGACGTGCGCCGACTGCGACCGCGGACGCCCGACCATGTGCCGGCGGGCGATCGGCCGCCCCGGCCGGCCGTTCTCGCGCGGCGGCACGCCGGTGTTCCAGTTCGCCGCCAACTCCGCCTTCGCCGAGCGCACGGTCGTCAAGGCCGTGCAGGCGGTGAGGATCCCCGCCGACATCCCCCTCACCTCCGCCGCGCTCATCGGCTGCGCGGTCCTCACCGGCGTCGGCGCCGTACTGAACCGGGCCGGGACCGGACGCGGCGAGACCGTCGTCGTGATCGGCGCCGGCGGCATCGGGCTCAATGTCGTCCAGGGCGCTCGTATCGCGGGCGCGTCCGCGATCGTCGCGGTCGACGCCAACCCGGCGAAGGAGGCCATGGCACGCAGGTTCGGCGCGACGGACTTCCTCACCTCCGCCGGCGCCGTGCGGGACGTCCTGCCGGCCGGCGCCGACCACGTCTTCGAGTGCGTCGGGAGCCCCGCGCTGGTCAGGCAGGCGATCGACCTCCTCGACCGGCGCGGGCAGGCGGTCCTGCTGGGCATGACCCCACCCGCGGCGGAGGCCACGTTCCTGCCGGCGTCGCTGTTCCTGGACAAGTCGGTCCTCGGCTGCCGTTACGGGTCGTCGCGGCCGCAGCACGACATCGCGCTCTACGCGGAGCTGTACCGGCGGGGCGAGCTGCTGCTCGACGAACTCGTCACCGAGACCTACTCGGTCGAGGATTTCGCGAAGGCGGCGGACGACGCGCACCACGGGCGGGTGGCACGCGGGGTGCTGACCTTCTGAGCCGGACGCGCTCCCGCCGTGTGCCGCGCCCCCGCCGTACACCGCACAGGCGCCGCCCGGCGGCGGGCGCCGAACCCGGCGGAGAGAACGGTCAGTTGCTCCCCGCCGCCGCGCGGAACGTCCGGCGGTAGACCGTCGGAGGCACCCCCAGCGCCGACTGCAGGTGCTGGCGCATCGACTGGGCCGTGCCGAAGCCCGCGTCCCGCGCCACCTGGTCCACCGACAGGTCCGTGGACTCCAGCAGGTGCCGGGCCCGCTCCACGCGCTGCTGGGTGATCCACTGGCCGGGGCTGACGCCGGCCTCCTCGCGGAAGCGCCGCGTGAAGGTCCGTACGGACATCGACTCCTGCGCGGCCATGTCGCGCAGCTGGATCGGCTCGTGGAGGCGGGCGAGCGCCCAGGCGCGGGCCGCCGTGGTGGTCGCCATCTGCGGTTCGGGGAGGGGGCGGTGGATGAACTGGGCCTGGCCGCCGTCCCGGTGCGGCGGGACCACCGTGCCGCGCGCGACCTCGTTGGCGACGGCCGTGCCGTGGTCGCGGCGCACGATGTGCAGGCACAGGTCGATCCCGGCCGCGACGCCCGCGGAGGTGAGCACGTCCCCGTCGTCGATGAACAGGACGTCGGCGTCGACCCGTACGGACGGGAACAGCCGCTGGAAGTGCTCGGCCGACGACCAGTGCGTGGTGGCGGGCCGGCCGTCGAGGTAGCCCGCCGCGGCGAGGACGTAGCCGCCGGTGCAGATCGAGACCATGCGGGTGCCCGGCCGGATGTACGCGAGGGCCGCGGCCAGCTCGTCGGTGAGGCGTCCCTCCTCGTAGACGGGCCCGAGCTCGTACGAGGCGGGGACCACGACCGTGTCGGCGGTGGCCAGCACCTCGGGGCCGTGCTCGACGGTCACCGCGAAGTCGGCGTCCGTCCGGACCGGGCCCGCGGTGAGAGCGCACGTGAGGATCTCGTACAGGAGACGGCCCTCGGCGTCCTTGGCGCGGCCGAAGATGCGGTGCGGAATGCCCAGCTCGAAGGGGAGCAGCCCGGTCAGCGCCAGGACCACCACCCGATGCCTTCTCACCTCGGTCATGGCCCGATCCTAGCGAATGCTGTCCTTCGGGCCACTCGTTGTGCGCGGTACGAACGCCGAAGCTGTGTGACGTGACCCAGACAACCGTCCCGCACACCGGTTCCCAGCAGCCCCTTCGCCGTCCTCCTCGTGTCCACCGCGCGTGGTTCGTCGCCGCCGTCACCTTCGTGACGATCATCGGCGCCGCCGCCTTCGCCTCCTTGCCGGGCCTGCTGATCGAGCCGCTGCACGCGGAGTTCGACTGGTCGCGCGGGACGATCGGGTTCGCCGTCTCGGTGAACCTCGCGCTGTACGGGCTCACCGCGCCGTTCGCCGCGGCGCTCATGGACCGGTTCGGTATCCGCCGGGTCGTCGCGGTCGCCCTCTCCGTGATCGCGGCGGGCTCCGTCCTCACGGTGTGGATGACCGCGCCGTGGCAGCTCGTCCTGTACTGGGGCATCCTCGTCGGCCTCGGCTCCGGCTCGATGGCGCTCGCGTTCGCCGCGACCGTCACCAACCGCTGGTTCGTCAAGCGCCGGGGCCTGGTCACCGGCATCCTCACCGCGGCGGGCGCGTCCGGGCAGCTCGTCTTCCTGCCCCTGCTGTCCTGGCTGGTGGAGCACCACGAGTGGCGGCCCGCAGCGGTCACCGTCGCGCTCGCGGCGCTCGCCGTCGTCCCGTTCGTATGGCTGCTGCTGCGCGACCACCCGGCCGACGTGGGCCTCGCGGCATACGGCGCCGAGGGCTTCACGCCCAAGCCCGACCCCGTGCCCGGCGCGGCCCGCCGCGCGCTCACCGTCCTGTTCAAGGCGGCTCGCACCGGCCCGTTCTGGCTGCTCGCCGGCACTTTCGCGATCTGCGGCGCCTCGACGAACGGCCTGGTCAAGACCCACTTCGTGCCCGCGGCCCACGACCACGGCATGCCGATCACGGCGGCCGCGTCGCTGCTCGCCGTCATCGGCGTCTTCGACGTCGTCGGCACCATCGCGTCCGGCTGGTTCACGGACCGCTTCGAGGCGCGCCGGCTGCTCGCGGTCTACTACGCGCTGCGCGGCGTCTCGCTCCTTTTCCTGCCGATGCTGCTGGCGCCGTCCGTGCAGCCGCCGATGATCTTCTTCATCGTCTTCTACGGCCTGGACTGGGTGGCCACGGTTCCGCCGACCATCGCCCTGTGCCGCGAGCACTACGGCGAGGACAGCGCGATCGTCTTCGGCTGGGTCCTCGCCTCCCACCAGGTGGGCGCGGCGGTGGTGGCGTTCGCCGGGGGTGTGGCGCGCGACGTGTTCGGCTCGTACGACGTGGTCTGGTACGCCTCGGGCGCGCTGTGCGCGGCGGCGGCGCTGATGGCCCTCGTCATCCGCCGCAGGCCGCTGCCGAAGGTGACGCCGGCGGCCGCGTAGAAACCCCGCCGGACCCCGGGTACCTGCTGCGCACGGACACGGGCCGGCCCGTGCCGGAGCAGACCCCGCCCGAGCGGCGTGATCCGCGCCCGGGCTGGTGACGGCGTCCGCTCAGCGGCGGCGGACCTCGACCAGGAAGCAGCCGAACTCCACGGCGCGCACGTGGACCAGCGCCACGGCCGGGTCGGCGAACACGTCCCGCAGCATGCCGTCCACCTCGGCGGCCCGCTCCCTGGGCACCTCGACGAGCGTGCCGCCGAGGATGCGCCCGTCGGCGCCGTAGGCGCGCAACACCCGGCGCGCGCCGTGCAGTTCGGCCGGGTAGCCGGGGCCGGACGTCTGCCCCGCACACTCCTCGGCGTGCACGAAGACGGGCCCGACCTCGTCGTACGGGCCCGGCTCGGCACCCGTCGCGGCCGCCCAGCGGCGCAGCGGCGCGTACGCGACGAGGGCGATGCGCTCCCCGGCCTCGCTGTGCCGCAGGCAGCAGCGCAGCGGGGCGCCGCCCTCCGGGTCGGTGTACGGGCGCGGGACGAGCCCGCCGTCGTCGCGCTCGCGCAGCTGCTTCAGTACGACGGGGGCGATGGCGAGAGCCTCGTAGCCGATGTCCATGCGACCAGCATCGGGCGCGGCCCGCCCGTCCTCCGGCGGGATTCAGACGTCGAGCCGCCCGAACCGCCCCCGGTGGAACAACAGCGGCATGGCGTCGTCCCGGGCGTCCAGGGCCTCGACCCGGCCCACCACGACGAGGTGGTCTCCACCGGTGTGGACGGCCTGGACCGTGCAGTCGATCCACGCCGCCACTCCGTCCAGCAGCGGGGACCCGGTCACCGGGGCGGGACCGTGTCCGACGCCCGCGAACTTGTCGGCGCCGCTCACCGCGAAGCCCCGGCACAGCGCCCCCTGGTTCTCGGCGAGGACGTTGACGCAGAAGACCCCGGCGCGGGCGATGCGCGGCCAGGTCGTGGAGGTGCGCCCGACCATGAAGACGACGAGCGGCGGGTCGAGCGACAGCGAGGCGAAGGACTGGCACGCGAACCCGGCGGGCCCGTCCGCGTCGCGCGTCGTGACGACGGTGACGCCGCTCGCGAAGCTCCCGAGCACCCGCCGGAACTCACGTCCGTCGACGCCGGCCCGCTCGTCCTCCCCGACGGCCCGCAACCGCGGCCGCGGCGTCACCTCGTACGCCCCGGGCGAGGCGGTCGCGGCCCCGACGGACCGGAGGTAGCGGACGGCGGTGGCGGCCATGGCCGCGTGTCCCATCATGCTTCCATTGAACCTGACGAAGCGTCAGATAGGAACATCGGTGGCCTTGTCCAGGGGTGACCCGCCTCGGCTGGCTCGGTCGAGGGGCTCGAACGCCACACTGAGCCGTGCTCCCAGTGCCGCCGCGAGCCGTTCGAGCAAGGGCAGAGTCGGCATGGTGCCACCGGCCTCGAAGCGCGCCACAGCGGGCTGCTGAAGCCCGGCGGCCTGGGCGAGCTGGGCCTGAGTCATTCCGAGGGCCTCCCTGCGCTGCCGCACTTCGCGGCCCAGTTCGAAGCGGATACGAGCCGCCTCGTACGCTTCACGGGCCTCCGGATTCGCGACGACCTCGTCCCGCAGTTCGGCCCACGATCGCCGGTCGTTCATCCCGTCACTCCTCATCCGCCGTGTGCTCCTCCGCCACGCAGGCACGCATGGCGCGAAGTGCCCGCTCGACCTCGCCGGACTCCCGCATGCGCTGCTTGCGGAAGACCGTGAGCAGGATGATTCTGCGCCCCCGCGCGATCCAGTACGTGATGCGGATCGACTCGCTGTCGAGGTGGGAGCGCAGCTCTCTGAGCTTGCCGCTCAGCTGTCTGGTGCACCGTTCGCCCAGCAGGACGCCCTGCCGCGCGAGCAGGTCCACGTAGAACGCGGCCGTACCGCGATGCTGCTGGCTCAGTCCGAGGAACCACTTCTCCACCTCCGGCTCGAGCTCGACTTCTCCCCACGTCATAACAAGGACGTTATGAGCAGGCTAGCGCGGGCAGCAGGTGATCGCCTCCCGTTCACTCGATCGTGCCGGGCCCGTCCCTACCGGCCCTCGAACCCCGGCGTCCGCCGCTCCCTGAAGCTCGTCACGCCCTCCGCCGCGTCCCGCGTCGTCATGGTGATCTCCTGGGCCCACGCCTCCGCCGCGAACGACGTCGCCCGGTCCGAGTCCAGGGAGGCGTTCACCAGCTGCTTCGTCAGGGCCAGCGCCCGCGTCGGGCCCGAAGCCAGGCGGTTCGCCCAGGTGCGGGCCGTCTGCTGAAGGGCGTCCGCCGGGACCACCCGGTTCACCAGGCCGAGGCGTTCCGCGTCGTGCGCCGGGAGCGCGTCGCCGAAGAACATCAGCTCCTTCGTGCGCTGCGGGCCGATCAGGCGGGGGAGGAGGTAGGCCCCGCCGCCGTCGGGCACGAGCCCCCGCCGGACGAACACCTCGACGAAGCGCGCGCCCTGTGACGCCAGCACCAGGTCGCACGCGAACGCCAGATGCGCCCCGATACCGGCCGCCGTCCCGTTCACCGCCGCGATCACCGGCTTCTCGCAGTCCAGTACGGCCCCGATCAGCCGCTGCGCGCCCAGCCGGATCATCCGGGCCACGTCGCCCGGCAGCCGGTCGCCGGCCGTCGCGGCCGACGGGCCGCGCAGGTCCGCCCCCGCGCAGAAGCCCCGCCCCGTGGCCGTCAGCACCACGGCCCGTACGGCCGGATCCTCGGACGCCGAGGCCAGCAGGCCGATGATCCGCTCCCGCTGCTCCCAGGTCACCGCGTTCATCGCCTCGGGCCGGTTCAGCGTGATCCACGAGACGCCGTCGCCGCACGCGTGCAGCACGTCCGGCGTCACCGGCACACCGCCAGCGCGTCCAGCGCCACCGCGCCCTGGCCCCGCGGCAGGACCATCAGCGGATTGATGTCCAGCTCGGACAGCACCCCGCCCAGTTCGAGCGCCATCCGCTGCACCCGCAGCACCACCTCCACGAGCGCGTCCACATCCACCGGCGGCCCGCCGCGCACCCCCTCCAGCAGCGCACGGCCGCGCAGTTCGGCGAGCATCGCGCGCGCCTGGTCCTCGCCGAACGGAGGGACGCGTACGGCCACGTCGTTCAGCACCTCCACCAGCACGCCCCCCAGCCCCGCCGTCACCGTGGGCCCGAACACCTCGTCCTGGGTGACGCCGACGACCATCTCCACTCCCCGCTCGACCATCTGGCACACCAGCACCCCGTCGAGCCCGATGTCCTCGTAGCGGGCGACGTCGGTCAGCTCCCGGTACGCCTCGCGCACCTGGCTCGCCGAGGTGAGCCCGATCCTGACCAGGCCCAGCTCGGTCTTGTGCGCGAGGCGCGGCGCGGACGCCTTCATCACGACCGGGTACCCGACCAGACCCGCCGCCCGCACCGCCGCGGCCGCGCTCGTCACCAGCTGCTCGCGCGGCACCCGGATCCCGTACGCCCGCAGCAGCTGCTTGGCCGCGTGCTCGCTCAGCTGCTCGCCCGGCCGCATCAGCGCCTGCGCCTTGCGGAAGGACGGGGAGGGGGTGCGCGGTGCCGCGTCGAACGGCGAGACGTACCCGGCGGTGAAGCGGTGGTGCGCCAGGTGGGCCCGTACGGCCGTGATGCAGTTGGCGAACGTGCGGAACGTCGCCACGCGCGAGGACCCGAGCAGGGTCGACCGGTACGCCTCCTCCGTCCCGACCGGCGACCCCCACACCACGCACACCAGCTTGTCCGTGGTCTCCGCGGCGTCCACCAGGTCCTGCGCGAGCCGGTCGCTCATCGGCGGGAACGGGCCGGTGATCGGACAGATCAGCACCCCGATCGCGGGGTCGGCGAGGATCGCGTCGATGATCTTCCGGCCCCGTTCGTCACCGACGGGGTGGCCGCCGTTGTCGACCGGGTTCGCCACGTTCAGATACGGCGGTATCCACTGGTGCAGCTCGGCCTGCCGGGCCTCGGAGAGCCGCGGGATGCGCAGCCCCGCGGCCGTCGCCAGATCCGCGAAGTGCGCGCCCGTGCCTCCGGATATCGCGTACACGGCGACCCCGTCGGCGAGCGGGGTGCGGGCACGCGCCAGCAGGGCGGCGGTGTCCTGGAGTTCGTCGAGCCCGTCGACCCGGATCACTCCGTACTGGCGCATCGCCGCGTCCACCACCGCGTCCGTCCCGGTGAGCTTGCCGGTGTGCGAGGCGGCCGTGCGCGCGCCCGCCTCGGTGCGGCCCACCTTGACCGCGACGACCGGCACCTTGCGGCGCGCGGCGCGGTCGGCGGCGAGCAGGAAGGAACGCCCGTCCTTCAGCCCCTCCAGGTAGCACGCGATGGCCCCGACCTCCGGCTGCTCGGCGAAGTACGAGAGGAAGTCCGCGCTCTCCAGGTCCGCCTCGTTCCCGGTGGGCGCCCAGTGCGAGAGGCGTACGCCGAGTTCCTGGAGGGCGAACACGGGCCGGCCCTGGTGCCCGGACTGGGTGATCAGCGCGACGGTCGGTCCTTCGAGGTCGTCGCGGAAGCGCTCGAAGGCGTTGAGGTTGGTGTTGGGCCCGAGCAGCCGGACGCCGGCCCGCTCGGCGGCCCCGGCGAGCCGCGCCTGGGCGGCCGCGCCCTCGGGGCCCGTCTCGGCGTATCCGGACGCGAAGGCCACGGCGAACCGCACCTTGGCCTCGGCCAGCTCCTCGATCACCGGCAGCGGGTCGGAGACCAGGAGGACGGCCAGATCGACCGGCGCGGGCAGATCCCGTACGGTCCGCACGCAGGCGCGCCCGAAGACGGACGCGCGCGACGGGTGGACGGGGTGCAGCCGTGCCCCGACGCGCTCGGCCCACGCGACGAGCCGGCGGGTGATGCCGGCGTTCGGGCGGCCCTCGGTGTCGGACGCGCCGACGACGGCGACGGACGCGGGCCGGAAGAACCGGTCGAGGTCGGGCACGGGCGCGTACAACGGCCGTCCGCTGACGTCGGTTTCGCCTGGCGCCACGGTGACGGCGGCGGTTTCGTGGACGGCGTCCCCGGTCTGCTCACCGCAGGCGACGACGCGCGCGCGGAGGTCGGAGGTGAGGGTGCCGTGAGTTGATCCGAGCATCGCAGGTCCCCGCTCCCGCTCGACGGTGCGGGCCGACTGGCCCCATAACTGACGCGCAGTCAGGTTAGCGAACTGACGGAGCGTCAGGAACCGCTCGTGCGGAAAGAGTGCCGAGCCACCGCGCCGGCCCCGCCACGGCGTCGCAGCTGATGCGCGACGACGCGCGCGCCCGGCCGCGCGCCGGCCCCGCGATGCCGTGTTCAGGCCGTCGAACGGTCCGGGGCTCCGCGTGCAGGTCGCAGGCCAGTCCCCCACCGGCCCCGGCTGGTCAGGCCGTCGGCCTGGCGTGTGTGCGGGCCACCGCTCTCGCGATCCGTTCCGCGTCCTTCGCCAGCTCCCGCAGCATCCCGCTGATCGGGTTCGTGAAGCCCGTGAAGTACAGGCCGGGCGC
This sequence comes from Streptomyces sp. NPDC002867, assembly GCF_053591895.1. Lineage (NCBI taxonomy): Bacteria > Bacillati > Actinomycetota > Actinomycetes > Kitasatosporales > Streptomycetaceae > Streptomyces > Streptomyces sp. NPDC002867. The sequence goes on from NZ_JBSFUR010000007.1 coordinate 218,189, forward strand.
CCCCGCCGGGCAGCGTCCGCCGCGCACCAGCGGGCGGCCGGCGGCGTCCAGTACGCCGAGATGGCCGACCAGGCCCTCCAGGCCGCGCCGGTAGCCCGTCGCCGCGATCACCGCGTCCGCGGTCAGCCGGGTGCCGTCCGCGAGGACCACCTTGCGGTCGTCGAACGACTCCACCGCCGCGACCACTTCGACCCGGCCCGAACGCACCGCGTCGGTCAGCCCCATGTCCAGGACCGGGGTCGCGCCGGCCCGCGCCCGCGCGTGCAGGCCGGTGTCCGGGCGCGGCAGACCGTGTTCCGCCAGGTCGGGCAGGGTCAGCCGGCACAGCAGCGCGGTCGCGGGGTCCGTCAGCAGCGCCGGCAGGCGGCGTACGAGGATGCCCGTGCGCTGGGCGGGCCAGCCGGCCACGGAGCGGGGCACGATGTGCGGGACCGTACGGATCGCGAGGCGGACGCGCGCCGCCCCGCCCGCCGCGAGGTCGACCGCGATCTCCGCGCCGGTGTTGCCCGCGCCCACGACCAGGATGTCCTTGCCCGCGTAGGGCGCGGCGTCGCGGTACCGCGAGGCGTGGACCAGCTCGTCCCCGTACCCCTCCAGGCCCGGCCAGGCGGGCAGGTGCGGGGTGTGGTTGTGGCCGGTGGCCACCACGACCGCGCGGCCGGTCAGTTCACGGCCGCCGCTCGCCCGCAGCAGCCAGCCCGCGTCCGCCCGCTCGATGCGGGACGCCTCGACCCCCGTGACGATCTCCAGCTCGTGGTGCTCTGCGTAATTCTCCAGGTAGCGGATGACGTCGTCGCGCGCGACCCAGCGCCCGAACGAGCGCGGCATCGCAAGGCCCGGCAGTCCGGACAGGGCGCGGGTGGTGTGCAGGCGCAGCCGGTCGTAGTGGCCGCGCCAGGAGGCGCCGACGGAACCGGACCGCTCCAGCACCACGGCCCGTACGCCGCGCTTGCGCAGCGCGGCCGCGGCGGCGAGTCCGCCCGGGCCCCCGCCGACGACGTAGACGGGCCGGTCGTCCGTGCGGTCGATGCCCTTGATCCTGCCCATTTCGACGGCCATGAACGGTGAGCGTAAAACTTCCGTTTTATTGATGGGTCTCGGTCAAGACCTTGTTCGGTTGCGAATGGGTCACGCCTGTGGAGGTCTTGCGCCCAGCAGTCCGATCCGCTCAACTGACGTATCGTCAGATTCCACTGGGGGAGAGTGACCGGCCATGAGGACCGTCTGGCTCACCGGCGCCGAATGGGCCGCCGTCCTGCGCATCGGTCTCGGCCTGTGGTGGCTGGAGAGCTGGCGTCACAAGGACCGGAAGGGCTGGTTCGAGCGCGGCACCGGCATCGCCTGGGCCGCCGGCGTCGCGCGGGAGCACCGCTGGCAGGCCGTGCGCACCGGCTTCGAGAAGGTGGTCGCCCCGCGCCCCAGGCTGATGGCGTACATCGTCGTGTACGCCGAACTCGCCCTCGGCCTGGGTCTGGTGACGGGCCTGCTCACCCCGGTCGCCCTCGTCGGCGGGCTGCTCCTCAACCTGCTCTATCTCGTGCTGATGATCCACGACTGGGCGGAACAGGGGCAGAACGCCATGATGGCGCTCGTCTCCGTCGTCGCCCTGTTCGCCATGTCCTGGCAGACCTGGTCCCTCGACCGCGCGATCGGACTCCTCCCGTGACCGCCACCCCCGAAGCCGACGACTTCACCCGCCCCTTCTGGGACGCGGCCGCGGCCGGGGCCCTGCTGATCCGCCGCTGCGACGACTGCGGCAGGGCGCACCACTACCCGCGCGAGTTCTGCCCGCACTGCTGGAGCGAGAACGTCGCCTGGGAGCGGGCGAGCGGGCGGGCCGTGCTCCACACCTGGTCCGTCGTCCACCGCAACGACCTGCCGCCGTTCGGCGACCGCGTCCCGTACACGGCCGCCGTCGTGGAACTCGCCGAAGGGCCGCGGATGATGACCGAGGTCGTCGCGTGCGCGGCGGCGGACCTCGCCGTCGGAATGCGGCTGGTCGTGGCGTTCCGCACGGGGGAGGACGACGGTGTCACGGTCCCGGTCTTCCGGCCGGCGTGAGGGTCAAGGCCAGAGCAGCTCCCGCTCCCAGCCGTCCTCGGTGCGCCGGTAGCGCAGCCGTACGTGCCTGCGCCGGGCGTCCCCCTGGAAGAACTCGACCTCGCGCGGCCGGAGCACGTACAGCGTCCAGGTCGGCACAGGCGCGTCCGGCTCCGCCTCGGCCCGCTCCCACGCGGCCTCCGACGCCCGCGCGAGCTCGGCCCGCGAGGACAGCACCTCACTCTGGCGCCCGGTGAGCGCGGCGGCGAGCGCTCCCGTCGAGCGGGCGTGCAGATCGGCCTGCCCCTCCGTCGCCGTGCCCGTGGTGACCGTGCCGCGCACCCTCACCTGGCGGCCCTGCGTGGCCCAGTAGAAGCCGAGCGCGGCCTCCGGAAGGGCGGCGAGCTGCCGGCCCTTGGCACTCGTGGAGTGCGAGGCGAAGTGCCAGCCGCGCGCGTCGGCGTCGTGCAGCATCAGCGTCCGCAGATCGGGGCGGCCCTCGTCGTCCACGGTCGCGAGCGTCATCGTGTGCGGTTCGCGCTGCCCGGCCGCGGCGGCCTCGGCGAACCAGTGGTGGAACAGTTCCAGCGGTGTGTCCGGTGCCGCGTCCGGGCCGAAGGAGGGCAGGGACGGCACGTCCCACACACGCTGGGCGTGCAGGAGGGCCCGGAACGTCTCCTGGCGGGCGGTCTGGTCGTCGCTCATGGGGGTCATTCAACGCCCCCACGGCGCGGGCCGTGTCCACGGGTCCGGCGACCCGCGCCGCGGGGGTCGGGGGGCATCTCACCCCCGCCCCAGCACCACCGTCCCCGACGCGCAGAACCAGCCCCCGGTCCCCGACGCCACCGCCAGCCGGGGCACCGTGCCTCCCGCGCCGCGGACCTGGTGCGCCCCTGCCTCGCCGCGCAGCTGGCGCACCGCCTCCACCAGAAGGAACAGGCCCCGCATTCCGGGGTGGCACGCCGACAGCCCGCCGCCGTCCGTGTTCACCGGAAGCCCCCCGTCCCGCAGCAGCCGGCCCTTCTCCACGAACGCGCCGCCCTCGCCCTTCGCGCAGAAGCCCAGGTCCTCCAGCGTCACCAGCGTCATGTACGTGAAGGCGTCGTAGATCTCGGCGATGTCGATCTCGTCGGGCCGCACCCCGGCCCGTTCGAAGGCGAGCCGGCCGCTCACCGCCGCCGGCGAGACGGTGAAGTCGTCCCACTCCGACATCGTGGTGTGCGAGACGTGCTCACCGGTGCCGAGGATCCACACCGGCTCCTTCGCCGTGTCCGGCACGTACTCCTCCGCGGCCAGCAGCACCGCGCAGCCTCCGTCGCTGCGGATGCAGCAGTGCAGCTTGGTGAACGGGTCCGCGATCACCGGTCCGCCCAGCACGTCGTCCACGGTGATCGGGTCGCGGAACATGGCGTCCGGGTTCGCGCCGGCGTTCGCACGGGCCTGGACGGCGACCTCGGCGAGCTGCTCCAGGGTCGTGCCGTACCGGTGCATGTGGCGGCGCGCGGCCATCGCGTACTTGGCGACCAGCGTGTGCCCGTACGGCACCTCGAACTGCAGCGGGCCGCGGGCACCGAAGGAGAGATTGGAGGTCCGGCGGCCCGCCCTGATGTCCGCACGGGCGGTCGATCCGTAGACGAGGAGGACCGCGTTCGCGTGCCCCGCGGCGATCGCATCCGCCGCGTGCGCGGCCATGACCTCCCAGGTCGCGCCGCCGACCGCCGTGGAGTCCACCCAGGTCGGGCGCAGGCCCAGGTATTCCGCGACGTCGATCGGAGCCAGCGTGCCGAGGCCGGCCGAGCACAGGCCGTCGACGACGGACCGGTCGAGGCCGGAGTCGGTGAGCGCGCGCCGCGCGGCCTGGGCGTGGAGGGTGTAGGGGGTGGGGCCGTCGACGCGTCCGCAGTCCGAGAGGGCTACGCCCACGACGGCGGCCTTGCGCGGTGGGGAAGGCATGTTTCTGACGGTACATCAGAACATGCTCTGGGCATCCGATGGTGTCGGCCCTAACATGACAATCCGTCAGGTCGGGTTCGCGGGAGGAGCTCCGGATGGACGCCGATGCCCTCGACTTCACCGCTTTCACCGCCTTCACCGCCGAGCAGGACGGGATCCGCCGCACCCTGCGCGATCTGCTGGCCGAGCGGTCCACCCCCGAGGACGTCCGGTCCGCCGTGCGCACGGCTGCCGGCTACGACACCGAGCTGTGGGGGCGGCTCGCCGGCCGCCTCGGCCTGCCCGGCCTCGCGCTGCCCGCCACGTACGGGGGCGCGGGCCGCACCCTCACCGAGCTCGCCCTCGCCTGCGAGGAGACGGGCCGGGTGCTGCTGCCGACCCCTCTGCCCGCCACCGTGGGGATCGCGGCGCCGCTGATCGACGCGCTCGGCACCCCCGGCCAGTGTCAGCGGCTGCTGCCGCTCATCGCCGACGGCTCGCTGACCTGCACCCTCGCCGTCCCCGGCGGCGCCCTCGCCACCGCGCTCGCCCTGACGTGCGGTGCGTCGGTCCGGGGTGAGTGGGCCGGGGGAGGGCGCGCGGGAGGCATCCAGGCGCGGCCCGTGGGCGACGGGCGCTGGCTGCTCTACGGGGAGGCCGCCCAGGTCCTCGACGGCCGCAGCGCCGGCCTGCTGCTGGTCGCCGCGCACACGGGGGGCTTCGCCCGGAGCCGTGCGCTCCTGTTCCTGGTGCGCCCGGAGGCGGCCGGTGTGACCCGGATCCGGCAGGCCGCGCTCGACGGTACCCGGCCGCAGGCGCGTGTCGAACTGAGGGAGGCGGAGGGCGAGTTGCTCGGCGCCGACGACGCGGCAGCGGTGGCGGACGCGCTCGCGGCGGCCGGAACGCAGGTCGCGGTGATGCTGGCGGCCGAGGCGGCGGGTGCCGCAGCGAGCGCGCTGGAGCGGACCGTCGGGTACGTCACGATGCGCGAGCGGTCCGGGCGGGCGATCGGTTCGTTCCAGGCGGCCAAGCACCGGCTGGCCGACGCGTACGTGCACGTCCAGGCAGCCCGCTCGGCGGCGTACTGCGCTGCCCGGGACCGGGCGGCGGGCCCGCTCGCGCTCGCGCAGTGCCTCCAGTCGCTGCGCGCGGTCGCGGCCGAGGCCGCGCAGCTGCACGGCGGCATCGGCTTCACGTGGGAGCGCGAGGCGCATCTGTACGTCAAGCGGGCGGCGGCCGACGAGCTGCTCTTCGGGCCGGTCCACCTGCTGCGCGAGGCCGCGGCCGAACGCGCGGGTCTCTTCGCGCCGTGCCCGGCCGGCGGGTGAGCGGGGAGCGGGGGCAGAACGCGCGACGGCGGTCACCTCGTGGGTGACCGCCGTCGGCGTGACAGGACTTCGGGTGGTGCTGGGGCGACGCTACTTCGTCGGCTTCTTGCCGGTGATGCCCAGATGCACCAACAGCGCCAGGTTCGGCTTCAGTTCGGCCTGCTTCACGCCCCAGGTGGTGAAGCCCTTCTGGTGCGAGGCCACCGCGGCGAGCATCGCCACGAGTGATCCGGCCATGGCCGCGGGGCTCACGTCCTTGTCGACCTTGCCCTTGGACTGGAGCTCCTGCACCGCTTCGGTAAGGGAATTGGTGACGGAGTTCAGGATCTTCATGCGGATCTTGTAGAACCGCTTGTCGCCCTCCGCCGCGCCGAGGTCGACCACGCGCAGGATCGCGTCGTTGCGGCGCCAGAAGTCGAGGAAACCCTCGACCAGTTCCTCCGAGGACTGCCAGCCGGCCTTGCCGACCCAGGAGCGCCCGGAGACCAGATCGGTCAACGATGCGCCTTCCTTGGCCATTTCCTCGGCGATCTCGAGGACGGCGCCCTCCACGTCCGGGAAGTACTGATAGAACGTCGCGGGCGAAGTGCCCGCTTTCCGGGCCACGTCGATGACCTTGACGTCCCGGTACGGCGAGGAGCTGAGCATCTCGCTGAGGCAGTCGAGCAGCTTCTGCCGCGTCGCCTGGCCGCGTCGCCCGGCCACTCGGCCGTCGACGGTGCGTACTTGTCCTGTCATGCCGTCAGCTTACCGAGGGGTGATCGGCGCGCGATTCGGCCGACTGCAAATGGGGTGCGGGCGCGCGACGGCAATAGTGTTATCAACAGCCTGTGGACAACTTTGGTGGACAACTCACCGAGACGGGTCGTCGCGGACCGTGACGCCTGACCGTCACGTCCCCCTTTGAGGTCTTTGTTCGATTTTCCTTCCGCGCGCCCCAGGTGCTGCGACGTTAGCTTGATGTGACGGGCACCACACGGAAGGGACCGGTCCATGGCCGTATTCACAGAGGGCACGCCGTGCTGGGTGGACGCGTCCCTTCCCGACGTCGAGGCGGGCAAGCGCTTCTACGGGGAGCTCTTCGGATGGACCTTCACCGAGGGCGGCGGGGATCCGCTCCCCGGCGGCGGCACGCGCGGCCGGTACGCCGACGCCTACAGCGGCGGCCGTCTCGTCGCCGCCCTCACCCCCAAGCGCGACGGCCGCATGCCCACCGTATGGAACGTGTACCTGGCCACCCCCGACGCCGCCGGGCTCGCGCGCCGCATCGCCGCGGGCGGCGGCCAGGTGATCAACGACCCGCTGCCCGTGGGCCGGGCGGGCACGGCCGCCGTCGTGGCGGACCCCGGCGGCGCGGTCTTCGGGCTGTGGCAGGCGGGGGAGCGCACGGGCTTCGAGAAGCACGGCGAGCCCGGCTCGTTCTGCTGGACCGAGGTGTACACGCGGGACAAGGAGCGTGTCGACGCCTTCTACGAGGGGGTCCTCGGCTTCCAGGGCACCGACCTGCCCGCCATCACGTCCGAGGACTTCCGCATGTGGTCGCCCGCGGGCACGGAACCGGGCGAGAGCACGGCCGTCGGCGGACGCAGTGTGATCGACGACTCCCTGCCGGCGGAGATGCCCGGCCACTTCCTCGTCTACTTCCGCGTCGAGGACTGCGACGCGGCGGCGGAGACGGTCGTCCGGCTCGGCGGCCGGGTGCGGACGGCGCCGTCCGACATCCCGTACGGCCGCATCGCGGTCCTCACGGACGACCAGGGCGCGACGTTCGCGATCCTGGCGGAGCCCGCGCCCCCGGAGCCCGTCCTCCCGGAAGGCCCCCTGGCCCACCGGGCCCCGGAACCGACCACGTCGCCGGGCCCCCGCCTGGACCCCGAACTCCACCCGGACACGGAGTGGGACCGCGTGCGGGGCGCGGAACCCGAGCACCGAGAGCGGGGTCCCGCCCGCGAGCCGGAGTCCGCCGACGAGCCGGGTCCCGCCCGCAGGCCGGGTCGCGCCCTCAGGCGGGGGGCCGGTCCTGAGCGGGGCCCCCAGCCTGAGCCGGCGGCCGGACCCGAGCCGGATGCAGAGCCACGGCCGGGCGGCCCCACCGGCGGGTGAGTGCGGTGAATCCCTGCCGGCGGCGGGTGGAGGCAGCGGCCCGTCCGGGCGGCAGCGCCTGTGGGCGGCGCGCGTGACCGGCAGCCGACGCGCCGTGCCGGGACCGAGGCGGCGCGCCGTGTCTCGCGGGGGCGACGCCCGAGTGAGGTGGCGGCCCGGCGCCAGGCTGCCCACCCCCCGGCCGCGCCGGACGGAAGAGGCGGCCCCGCGGCGGGCCTCCCGCGGACGCCGCGCGCTGGGCAACCCCGCGCGGCGGGTCGCGTCCCCACGAGGCGTGCGGCCCGGGTGTCCGACGTGTCCGAAACCGGGTGAGACACCCCGATCCGCCCCCGGGTTCGCAACCGTCGCCCCGGACAGGAAGAATCAGGGTGCTCACCGCAGAGGGGCTTGAGGGTGAGACCCTGCACGGGGCTGTAGATGACGGGCTCCTTCAGACGGAGCCCGTACGGGGAGGTGGCACGCAAGTATGGAGCAGCTGACGCAGCACGACCCGAGACGGATCGGTCCGTTCGAGGTGCTGGGCCGGCTCGGTGCCGGCGGCATGGGACTGGTCTATCTCGCCCGGTCGGCGTCCGGCCGCCGGGTCGCGATCAAGACTGTGCGCACCGAGCTCGCCGAGGACCAGCTGTTCCGCGTCCGCTTCACACGCGAGGTGGAGGCCGCCCGCGCGGTCAGCGGCTTCTACACGGCCGCCGTCGTGGACGCCGACCCGCGCGCCGCCGTGCCCTGGCTCGCCACCGCCTACGTGCCCGCGCCCTCCCTCGAGGAGATCGTCAACGAGTGCGGGCCGCTGCCCGCGCAGGCGGTGCGCTGGCTCGCGGCGGGGATCGCGGAGGCCCTCCAGTCCATCCACGGCGCGGGCCTCGTCCATCGCGACCTCAAGCCGTCCAACGTCCTCGTCGTCGAGGACGGCCCCCGCGTCATCGACTTCGGTATCGCGTCCGGCGTCTCCAACACCCGCCTGACCATGACCAACGTCGCCGTCGGCACGCCCGCCTACATGTCGCCCGAGCAGGCCCGCGACTCGCGCAGCGTCACCGGCGCCAGCGACGTGTTCTCCCTCGGCTCCACCCTCGTCTTCGCCGCCACCGGCCACGCCCCCTTCCACGGCGCGAACCCGGTGGAGACGGTCTTCATGCTGCTGCGCGAGGGCCCTGACCTGGAGGGCCTCCCCGACGAACTGCGGCCGCTGATCGACTCGTGCATGCAGATGGAGGCCGGGCTGCGGCCGACCCCCGAGGACCTGCAGGCCCAGCTCGCCCCGCACCTGTTCTCCGCCGGCGGTGACGACAGCGGCACCGCCTCCGCGTGGCTGCCCGGCCTCGCCACCGCCATGATCGAGGCCCGCCGCGGCGGCGGCCGCGCCCCCGTGCCGCGCCCGGCCGAGCCCTCCCGGCCCGCACCCCACGCGCCCCCTCCGCCTTCCGTGCCGCCCGCTCCCGACCGTGAGCCCGCCTGGCGCGGCGCGAGCGACCCCCGTACCGGTCACGCCCCCGCCCACTCCGGCGGCGGCCCCGTGCGGCTGGCGGGCTCCGCCGTGCCCATCGGCCCCGGGCTGCGCGCGGTCGGCGCCGGCCGCGCCCCGGTCGCCGAGGCCGGCCCGGCCACCGGCTGGATCCGCCCGCCCGGCGGACTGAACGGTTCCGATGCCGCCACCAGCGCCGTCCCCGCGCCGGCGCCCGCCCCTGCCCCGCCCCCGCCGGAGACCGGCCCCGGGCACTGGCGCCCGTGGCGTTTTCGCATGTCGAACGACGTGTGGGGGACGCCGGTCGTCTCCGGCGATCTGCTGTACGTGACCTCGTTCGAGGTCCACGCGCTCGACGTCGGCACCGGCCGCCGCCAGTTCAAGACCCGCGACGTCGCCTGGTCCATGGCCGTGGCGGGCGGCCGTATCCACGCCTCCGACGGGCCGACGCTCTACGCGCTCGACGCCGCGAGCGGCGGCGAGCGCTGGCGGCTGCAGACCGATGCCTGGGTGTACTCCCTCAAGGTGGACCGCGGCACCGTCCTCACCGGCACCCGCGGCGGCGGCGTGCAGGCATGGGAGGCGTCCAACGGCGAGAAGCTGTGGGAGATCACCGGCGCCCAGACGGACTTCGAGACGCCCGAGGCGGGGCCGGCGATCTTCGGCGACACCGTCTACGTGTGGAAGGACGCCCGCCTGCGCGCGCTGGAGGCCCGCACCGGCGAGGAGCGCTGGTCCTACCCCGTGGGCGACGCCGCGTCCTGCGGCAACGTGCCCGTGCGCGTACAGCCGGCGCCCGACGGCTACGTCTACGTCTCCGCCGGCACGCGCGTCCTCGCCGTGGACATCGCCTCCGGTCTGGTGCGCTGGCACTTCGAGGCGCCGGCCGTCTTCCTCTCGCCGCCCGCCTTCGCGCCGGGCCCGGCTGTGACGGGCGGCGGCGTGTACCTCGCCGACTACCTCGGCACCGTGTACGCGCTGGACGCCACCACCGGCAAGGACCGCTGGCGCATCGCCACCGAGTCCCGCCAGTCCATCGAGCCCGTGCTCGCCGCCGCCGGCAACATCCACGTCGGCAGCGGCAGCGCGCTCTACACCCTCGACGCCGTGACCGGGACGCCGATGTGGCGGTTCGCGGCGGGCGGCGAGGTCGTCGGCACACCGGTCGTCGCGGACGGCCGCGTGCACTTCGGTTCGGCCGACCACGTGCTCTACACCCTCGACGCGAGCGGCGGCCAGCTGCGCTGGAAGCTCGCCACGGGCGGCGAGATCACCGGCTCCCCGGTCGCCCAGAACGGGGTCGTGTACGCGTGCAGCAAGGACCGCTGCGTCTACGCGCTCGACGCGGAGAAGGGCACGGCCACGGGCCGCGGGCCGCGGTAGGACGCGGGCCCGCACCGGCGTCCGGCCGGGGTCCTACGTCCGGCGGAGGCGTACGACGCGCATGGCGGGGTACCCGCGTCGGGCGTAGCGTCATGACCGGGAGCGGTCACGACCGGAGCGGCTGACCCAAGGAGGCCGGCGATGATCCGCAACGTCATCGGCTCGATTCTCGCTCTCGCCGGAGCGACGGCCGCCGTATGGAGCCCCTTCCGTGACTGGTACGACGGCCGTCACGGGCGCGACTACCGCGTCCAGGACCTCTTCCTCGGCATCACCGGCAGCGGCGGCCCGCTTCTGACGTCGGTCCTGCTGCCGCTCGCCTTCGGCGCGCTGATCGCGCTGCTCGGCGTGCTGCTGCGCTCCCGCCTGCTCGTCGCCGTGTCCGGACTGGTCGTGCTCGGCTTCACCGTCCTGTGGATGGTCCGCCAGGGCCAGGCGGCCGGCAGCCTGACCGTCGGCGGTGACGGGGCCGGGCTCGGCACCGGCGTCGCGCTCGCGGCGGGCGGCGGCGTCCTGCTGCTCGTCGCCGCCGTGGTGATGAGCGGACGCCCGCGCAGGGACGAGCTCGACGAGCACCCCCCGCAGGAGGAGGACTGGGGCCCGTACGGGTCCGACCCCGGCGGACCCGTCCCGTACCGCGACAGCCCCTACCGGATGGGCCCCCACGACGGCGGACACGGCCCGGAGGGCCCGCCCACGCGTCCCGGGCCGGGGCAGCGGGACGAGCGCTGAGGCGGTCGCGGGCGGCGGGTGAGCGGGACGAGCGGGGTCCCGAGCGCTGCTAGGGTGACGTGCGCTCGTCAAACGAGCCCATCTGCCGACACTTTCAACGGGGGTTGAAACGTGAAGATCCGTCATGTCCGCGCGCTCGCCGTCTTCGGGATCGCGCTCGTCGCCCTGACCGGAGCTCGTGGTTCCGGAGGCGGCGGCTGCGACAACCACAGCAGCTCCGGCTCCAGCAGCGGCGGCAGCAGCCACCGGGACGACGACAGCTCCGGAAGCAGCGGCGGTTCGCTGCCCGGCGGCGGTTCCAGCGCCGACAAGGCCGCGCGCGACATCACCATCGACGAGTGCAAGTACGACACCGCGACCAAGAACCTCACCGCGAGGATCACCGTCACCAACAGCGGTGCGCTGGACTACGACTACGACGTCACCATGAAGTTCATCGGTGCCGCCGGCGGCTCCGCCGTCCCGGCGACCGCCACCAAGACGGCCATCGCCGTCGCCGCGGGCGCCTCCGAGAGCGCCGTGCTCACCACCCCGTACACCGGTTCCGGTGACGGCTCCGAGTACACCAAGTGCGAGGTCTCCCGCGCGTCCCGCAGCTGACCGGGCCGAACCGCCGCGCCTCAGCGCAGCCTGAAGCCGGCCCGGCCCCGCCCGTCCCCGCCCCGCCCCTGCGTGAACAGCTCGGCCTGCCGCTCCGGCGGCAGGTTCCCGAGCACGACCAGGTGCGGGGCAAGGGCGAGCGCCCCCGCCCGCGCCGACTCCGTCGCCGACCACACCGCCCGTACGGTGCCCTGCACCGCCTCCGGCGGGTACGAGGCGATCACCGCGGCGGCCCGCAGCGCCGCCGCGACGGCCCCGCCCGGCTCGGTCAGCTCCGAGACCAGACCGGTCTCGTACGCGCGCCGGGCCGACAGCCGCTCCGCCGTCCCCATCAGCGCCATCCGCGCCACCTCGCCCGGCGGCATGCGCAGCGCCATGTACGCCGACTCGTACGCGCTGACCATCCCGTACGACGTGTGCGGATCGAAGAACGTCGCCTCGCGCGAGGCCACCACGAACTCGCTCTCCCCGAGCAGGTAGAACGCCCCTCCGCAGGCCATGCCCTCCACCGCCGAGACGACCGGCTTCCACAGGTCGTTGGCCTTGGGCCCGATCCGCAGCAGCGGATCGTCCACCGAATACGGCGACGAGGGCTGCGGCACCTCGGCCGAGCGGTCGATGCCCGTGCAGAACGCCGCGGCGCCCGCGCCCGTCACGACCGCCGCGCGCACCGTGTCGTCGAAGCGGAACCGCCGCCAGGCAGCGGCCAGTTCACCGGCCATGGCGAGGTCGATCGCGTTGTGCCTCGCCGGCCGGTCGAGGGTGACGATCGCGACGCCCGTGTCCTCGTCCGTCTCCACCCGGATGCTCACGGCCGCTCCAGGAGCCAGCGGGGAAGGCCGGTGCGGTCGAACACGGCCCTCACCGGGGCCCCGATCCGCAGCCGCGCGGGGTCGAGCGAGTTCAGCGGGGCGTCGGGAGAGGCGACGACATTGCCGACGAGGCGGATGCGGGGGTCGTCGGCGAGCTCGACGACGACCACGTTGTACGGGGCCTGGGCGGCGTAGTCGGGCAGCAGCGGCGGGTGGGGGACCACGTACGACCAGATGCGCCCGCGACCGGACATCAGGCGCCACTCGCTGTCGAAGGACCCGCAGTGCGGACAGCACGGGCGGGGCGGGAAGCGCGGCTCACCGCAGGCGGGCCGGGCGCAGCACTGGACGCGGAGCTCTCCGCGGGCAGCGTACTCCCAGAAGGGGGCGCCGTCGTCGTCGACCACCGGTACGAGCATCTCCACTCCTCACGTACGCAGCAGAAGGGCCGATGTGGGCACGCCCTCGCCCGCGGTGACCAGGCACGTCGCCGCGCCCGCCACCTGGGCCGTCGACGTGCCGCGCAGTTGCTTCACGCCCTCGTTGATCAGGTTGAAGCCGTGCACGTACGCCTCGCTCAGCCCGCCCCCGCCGGTGTTGAGCGGCAGCCGTCCGCCGATCTCCAGTGCCCCGCCCTCCGTGAAGGCGCCGCCCTCGCCCCTCCCGCAGAAGCCGTAGCCCTCCAGGGACAGCGGGACGAGCGGCGTGAACGCGTCGTAGATCTGGGCCACGTCGACGTCCTCGGGGCCGAAGTCGGCGTGCTTCCACAGCTGCCGGGCCGCCGTCCAGGCCGGGCCGGTGAGCGGGTCGTCGTTCCAGTAGTTGACCATGCCGTGGTGCTGGGCGGGCAGGCCCTGGGCGGCTGAGTGGACGTAGACGGGCCGCCGGCGGCAGTCGCGGGCCCGTTCGGCGGAGACGACCACGCAGGCGAGGGCGCCGTCGGTCTCCAGGCAGTTGTCGAACAGGCACAGCGGTTCGCTGATCCAGCGGGCCGTCATGTACATCTCTCGGGTCAGCGGCCGGTCGTACATGATCGCGGCCGGGTTCTGGTTGGCCCTGTTCCTGCACGCCAGCGCGACGTTGAAGAAGTGGTCGCGGGTCGCGCCGTACTCGTGCATGTAGCGGCGGGCGAGCATGCCGATCTCGTCGGCGGGCCGAAGCAGCCCGAAAGGGCGTGTCCACTGGGCGGGCGTGGGCAGTTGGGCCGTCGTGTTCCTCCAGGGGCGCGGGCCCGAGCCGCGCTTGCGGGAGCGCCAGGCGACGCCGACGCTCGCCTGTCCCGTGGCAATCGCTGTGGCGAGGTGCGCGACGGTGGCGCAGGAGCCACCGCCGCCGAAGCCCACCCGGGAGAGGAACGTGACGTCCCCGGCGCCGATCGCCTTCGCGAGCTCCACCTCGTCCGTCTCCTCCATCGTGTACGAGGCGAAGGCGTCGACCTCCGAGGGTGCGATGCCGGCGTCGTCGAGTGCGGCGAGCACCGCCCGGCAGGCCAGGGCCTTCTCGGATTCCGGCAGGTGTTTCGCGAAGGCGGTCTGTCCTGTGCCGGCTATCGCCGCCCGGTCCTTGAGGGTCGCCATGCCGGGCAGCGTACAGCTAATCTGACGTACCGTCAGCTAACGAGAGGGGCTTGCGATGCGACGCGGCGACCTGGAGTGGGGCTCCGTCCCGGGGCTGGTGCGGGACGCGGCCGAGCGGTACGGGCAACGGGAGGCCGTCGTCGACGGCCGCACCCGCGTCACCTACGCCGAACTCGGCGAACGCGTCGAACGCGCCGCCGCCGCGTGCATCGCCTCCGGCGTCGCCAAGGGCGACCGGGTCGCGATCTGGGCGCCCAACACGCTCGACTGGATCGTCTCCGCGCTCGGAGCGGTCACCGCGGGCGCCGTGCTCGTCCCCCTCAACACCCGCTTCAAGGGCGCCGAAGCCGCCGACGTCCTGCGGCGCTCCCGCTCCCGGCTCCTGTTCGTCACCGGCACCTTCCTCGGCACCTCGTACGTCGCCTCGCTGCGCCGCGCCGACGGGGAACTGCCCGACCTGGAACAGATCGTGGTCCTCGCCGACAGCGCGCCCGACGACCCCCGCTACCGCACCTGGAAGGACTTCCTCGCGGGCGGCGACTTGGTCACCGCCGGCGAGGTCCGGGCCCGGGCGGACACCGTCACCGGTGCCGACCCGTCCGACATCGTGTACACGTCGGGCACCACCGGCCGCCCCAAGGGCGCGGTCATCACCCACGCCCAGACGCTGCGCTGCTACGACCTGTGGAGCGAACTCGCCGGGCTGCGCGCGGGCGACCGCTACCTGATCGTGAACCCGTTCTTCCACACCTTCGGCTACAAGGCGGGCGTGATCGCCTGCCTCACCCACGGCGCGACGATGGTGCCGCAGCCCGTCTTCAACGTGGACACGGTCCTCGCCAACATCGCCGCCGAACGGATCTCGGTCCTGCCCGGACCGCCGACCCTGCACCAGTCGCTGCTCGACCATCCCGCCCGGGACCGGCACGACCTGTCGGCCCTGCGCCTCGTGGTGACCGGGGCAGCGGTCGTGCCCCTCCGCCTCGTCGAGCGCCTCCGCGGCGAACTCGGCGTCCCCACCGTGCTGACCGCCTACGGCCTCTCCGAGGCGAGCGGCATCGTCACCATGTGCCGCCGCGGCGACGCCCCGTCGGTGATCTCCGCGAGCTCGGGCCGCGCGATCCCCGGCACGGAGGTGAAGGTCCTCGCCGCGCCCGGCGAACCGGGCGAGATCCTGGTCCGCGGGCACAACGTGATGACGGGTTACTTCGAGGACCCGGCCGAGACGTCCCGGGCCCTCACCTCGGACGGCTGGCTGCACACGGGCGACGTGGGCGTCCTCGACGCGGACGGCAACCTGCGCATCACGGACCGGATCAAGGACATGTTCATCGTCGGCGGCTTCAACGCCTACCCCGCGGAGATCGAGCAACTGCTCGGCCTGCACCCCGACATCGCGGACGTCGCGGTGATCGGCATCCCCGACGCCCGCCTCGGCGAGACCGGCAAGGCGTACGCGGTCCGCCGCCCGGACACGACGCTCACGGCGGACGACCTGATCGCCTGGTCGAGGCGGGAGATGGCGAACTACAAGGTGCCCCGGCAGGTGGAGTTCGTGGACGAACTCCCGAGGAACGCGAGCGGGAAGGTGCTCAAGGCCGAACTGCGGGCGCGGCACGCCGGCTGACCGCCCGGACACACCACGGCCGCGGCGGCTCCCCCTCCGCGCCGCCGCGGCCGTTCCCCCGTCGTGTGTGGCTCAGTCGCGCGGAGGCGCGGGTGAGTGGTGGTCACCCATGGTGGTGATGCCGCTGGTGGTGATGCCGCTGTCGGCGGGCGGAAGGGGCGAGTGGTGGTCTCCGAGAGTCGTCACCGTACCGTCGGCGGGCGGGATCGGTGAGTGGTGGTCACCCATGGTGGTGATGCCGCCGTCGGTCGGCGGCGCCGGCGAGTGGTGGTCGCCCATCGTGGTGATCTCTTCGCTCTTCTTCTTCTCGGTGCTGCTCATGTTTCGTCCCCCATGGGATGGCCCTACATGACTGAAGGTGGCCTTCCGCCCGGAGACTCCCCCGAGTACCGCCGGACAGAAGGCCAGTGGACCTTTCGGTCCCGGTGATCCGTCTGCCCCCCGACGCGACGGATCGACTGCCGTTGAGCATGTCGGACGAGCATAAACATTCGATGAACGCCCTGGCCCGGCCTTTTCAGGCGGCGCTCAGCGGAGTGGTGAGCAGTTGCCGGGCCTGCTCGGCCTCCACAGCGCCGGACTGCTCGTGCAGGGTCAGCGCCTCACGCCAGCAGGCACGGGCACGGTCTGACTGGCCGAGAGCTTCGAGCGCCCGGCCGAGCGTGATCAGTACCTTGCCCCGTGTGCGGTCTCCGCCGATGCAGCCGATGGCCAGTGCTTGCTCGGCATGCTGTGCGGCTCCTGCGGGGCGGCGGGCGGACAAGTGGGCCTCGGCGATGCGGAAGTGAGTGGTCCCCTCCCACAGTCGCTGGCGGTTGGCCTCGAACTGGGCCAAGGCCTCCGTCAGTTGCTTCAACGCCTCAGAATGCTTGCCCGCCGCCGTAAGTGCGATGCCCAACGCGAATCGCGCATTGGCCAGGCGCAGCTTGTGCCCGATCCTGTCGTAAATGGCGAGGCCCTCCCGGGCCAGCGTGATGGCTTGCGAGGCCCGGCCCGTGACGACGTGCACGCGTGAGAGGTTGCACAGCGCACTGGCCTCGCCGGGCAGATTGCCGTCGGCGCGCGAGCCCTCCATGGCGTTGCGCAGGTGTTCCTCGGCCTGCGCGTTGCGCCCCTGGTTGAACGCGATGATGCCGCGATCGTTGTCCGACCAGTACACCGGAGCCGGATCGTCAGCGGCCTTCGCCAGCGCGGCCGCCTGCGCGGCCTCCTCGTCCGCCTCCGCGTAACGGCCTGCCACCAGATGGACATTGGTGAGGGACGTCCTCGCGCGGGCTTCCGTACGCGTATCACCGGCGGCTCGCGCAGCCTCGAAAGCGAGGAAGGCCGCCGCCTCGTACGTCTTGGAGTTGGCCCCGGACTCGGCCAGATTCTGGGCTGCCCACAGCAGGTCCACCGCCCGCCGGAGCTGCTTTCCGCTGGACGCCTGGCGCGCGCATGCCAGCAGGCAGTGCGCCTCGGCGTAGAGCCAGTCCTGGGCCTCCTGCCGGTCGGCGAACGACAGCCCGGCATCCCCGGTCGGCTCCAGATGGTCCACCAGCCGGTCGCCGGGACGCTCGATGGCGAACACCCGCGCCGCCGTCCCCAGATAGAAGTCCAGCAGCCGCGACAGCGCCGCCTCCCGCTCCTGCGGCGGATGTTCGTCCCTCTCCGCGCATGCACGCGCGTAGAGCCTCACCAGGTCGTGGTAGCGGTAGCGCCCCGGCGCCGCCGACTCCAGCAGGGACGTGTCGACCAGGGCCTCCAGCAGGTCCTCCGTCTCGTGGAGGGGCAGGTCCAGCACCGCCGCGGCCGCCGCCAGCGAGATGTCCGGGCCGTCCGCCAGGCCCAGCAGGCGGAAGGCGCGGGCCTGGGCCGGCTCCAGCTGGCCGTAGCCCAGCTCGAACGTCGCCTTCACCGCCAGGTCGCCCGCCTGGAGCTCGTCCAGCCTGCGGCGTTCGTCCGCGAGCTTGGCCGCCAGGACCGAGACGGTCCAGGTCCGGCGGGACGCGAGGCGGGACGCGGCGATACGGATCGCCAGCGGCAGGAACCCGCACGCCGCTACCACGTCCAGCGCCGACTCCCGCTCCGCACGCACCCGTTCCTCGCCCACAATCCGCGTGAAGAGCTGCAGCGCCTCCTCCGGCGACATCACGTCCAGGTCCACCAGGTGCGCCCCCGCGAGGTCCACCATCCGCACCCGGCTGGTGATCAGCGCGGCGCACCCGGCCGTGCCCGGCAGCAGGGGCCGGATCTGGGCTGCGTCGCGTGCGTTGTCCAGCAGGACGAGCACCCGGCGCCCGTCCAGCATCGAGCGGTACAGCGCGGCCCGCTCGTCCAGGGTGTCCGGGATCGCGGAGTCCGCCGCGCCCAGGGAGCGCAGGAACGCGCCGAGCACGGTCTCCGGCTCGGCGGCCCGGTTGCCCGCGCCCTGGAGGTCCACGTACAGCTGCCCGTCGGGGAAGTGCTTGCGCGCCTGGTGGGCGACGTGCACCGCCAGCGTCGTCTTGCCGACGCCGCCGATGCCCGCGAGGGCGGAGACCGCCATCACCGAGCCCTCGGCGGTGGCGAGCTGGTCGCCCAGCTCCCGTACGAAGGAGGACCTGCCGGTGAAGTCGGGGACGCTGGCGGGAAGTTGTGCGGGGCGCGTGACCTGCGGTGCGGGTGACGGCTCCTCGACCGGCGGCGCCAGCTCCGCGTCCGCCTGGAGGATGCGCTGCTGGAGGCGGGCCAGCTCGGGCCGCGGGTCGACGCCCAGTTCGTCGGCGAGCAGACGCCGTGTGTCGGCGTACACGGCGAGGGCCTCCGCCTGCCGTCCGCTGCGGTACAGCGCGAGCATCAGCAGTTCCCGCAGCCGCTCGCGCAGCGGATGCGCGGCGGTGAGCGCGGTCAGCTCCGAGACGGCCTCGGCGTGGCAGCCGAGCTCCAGGTCCAGGTCGAGGCGGGTCTCCAGCAGTTGCAGCCGCCACTCCTCCAGCCAGGCGCGCTGGTTCTCCGCGTACGGCCCGGGGACGTTGGCCAGCGGCTCGCCGTCCCACAGGCCGAGCGACTTGTTGATCAGGGTCCGGGCCTGGGAGCGGTCGCCGGCGGAGCGCGCCTTGTCCGCCTCCGCGGCGAGTTCCTGCGCCACGGCGAGGTCGAGCGCGTCGCGCCCCACCCGCAGGGCGTAACCGCCGGACTCGCTCACGAGCGCGGCGGCGGACAGGGACTTGCGCAGCCGGGAGGCGTACGTGCGAACGGCGGCGAGGGCCTGCGAGGGCGGTTCTTCGCCCCAGATCGCGTCGATCAGCTCCGACGCCGTCGCGGTCCGGCCGTCGCGCAGCAACAGCGCGGCGAGCAGGGCGCGTTGCTGCGGCGAGCCGGGCGGCAGGGTCTCCGCGCCCCGCCAGACCCGGACCGGCCCGAGCACGCTGAAGTGGAGCCGGGCCGCGTCGTCCGCTCCGCTGTGCAGCGGAGCGCGCTGATTCGGTACGCGTGGCCCGCTGTCACGGTCCATTGGCTGCCCCCTGCCCGTACTGCCGGAAATCGCCCTCGACAGTCTGCCCTGTAGGGGGCGGCCCCGTCAGCAGCGGGGCACCTCCGTCTCCCGCCTGCCCGTGTGAGCCTCGTCCCACACCTGATCAGGGACGATAGACCGTTCCGGGCTGCGGTTCGGCGGGCGCGAGGAGCTCGGGGACCGTGACGAAGGTGTAACCGCGTTTCTTCAGCTCCTCGATGATGCCGGGCACGGCGGGCACCGTTCCGTCGTAGATGTCGTGGAGCAGGATGATTCCGTCACGGTCGGCCTGGTCGAGGATGCGCTGCTCGATGAGCGCGGAGTCGGTGGTCGAGTAGTCCTTGGCCGTGGCGCTCCACAGCACCTGGGAGAGGCCGAGTTCCTTGCTGACGGCGGTGACGTCGTCGTCGGTACGGCCCTGGGGCGGGCGCATCAGTGTGGGCTTCGTGCCGGTGATGTCGGCGATGGCGTCCTGGGTGCGGCCCAGTTCGTCGCGTATCTCCTCCTTGCCCAGTTGGTCCAGGCGCTGGTGCGTCCAGGTGTGGTTGGCGACCTCGTGGCCCTCGGCGGCGAGGCGCCGGACGACGTCCGGGTGCTTGAGGACGTGGTTCTTGCCGAGGAGGAAGAAGGTGGCGTGCACCTTCTCCTTCTCGAGGATGTCGAGCAGGCGCGGAGTGTCCTTGCCGGGGCCCGCGTCGAAGGTCAGGGCGATGCACTTGGCCTTCTCGCAGTCCACGGCCGGCCGGGCCTCCGCTCCGACGCCCTTGCCGCTGCCCGGCTGCTTGCCGTCGGAGAGCGCCGCCCCGTCGGCGCGGGCGTCCGCGCGGGCGTCGGCGGGCGAGGTGGCGTCCGCCGTGCAGCCGGCGAGGACGAGCGCGAGCGAGGCGGCGGCGAGGGCGGAGACAACCCGCGCCCTGCGTATGTGCGTCTTGACGGGCATGACGGTGTTCCCCCTGTGTGGTGGTCGCGGCGCGCGGCGGTGTGCCGCGGTGGTCTGCCGCGTGCGTGAGCGCACTATACACAGGGCGTATACGCGGAGTTCATAGCGACTTCGGGGTGGTCACCACTAGCTGACGAACCGTCAGATCAGCGCTACCGTGAGGGACATGGAGACCTTCCCCAAGATCATCTCGGTGGACGACCACACGGTGGAGCCCCCCCATGTCTGGCGGGACCGGCTCCCGTCGAAGCACCGCGACACCGGCCCGCGCGTCGTCAGGGCCCCGCTGAAGGACATGACCTTCCTCGGCGGAAAGTTCTCCCCGGTCATGGGGGCGCCCGGCGACGACGGCCCGATCGGCGACTGGTGGGTGTACGAGGACCTGCACCGCCCCCTGACCCGCCTCGACACGGCCGTCGGGTACGACAGGGACGAGATCAAGCTGGAGATCATCACCTACGAGCAGATGCGCCCGGGGTCGTACTCCGTGCCCGACCGGCTCGCCGACATGGACGTCAACCACGTCCAGTCCGCGCTCTGCTTCCCGACCTTCCCCCGCTTCTGCGGCCAGACCTTCACCGAGGCCGCCGACCGGGAGCTCGGCCTGCTGGGCGTGCGGGCGTACAACGACTGGATGGTGGGGGAGTGGTGCGGCCCCGAGGCCGGCGGCCGGCTGATCCCGCTCACCCTCGTCCCGCTGTGGGACGCACGCCTCGCCGCCGACGAGGTGCGGCGCAACGCGGCACGCGGAGTGCGCGCGGTCGCCTTCTCCGAGATACCCCCGCACCTCGGACTGCCGTCCATCCACACCGACGCGTGGGACCCGTTCCTCGCGGCGTGCGACGAGACCGGCACGGTCGTCGCCATGCACATCGGCTCGTCCTCGAAGATGCCCTCGACGTCGGCGGACGCCCCGCCGGCCGTGGGATCGACCATCACCTTCGCCAACTGCTGCTTCTCGATGGTGGACTGGCTGATGAGCGGCAAGTTCGAACGCTTCCCGAACCTGCGGATCATGTACGCCGAGGGCCAGATCGGCTGGATCCCCTACATCCTGGAACGGGCCGACGTGGTCTGGGAGGAGAACCGCGCCTGGGGCGGCGTCGCCGACAAGGTCACCCGCCCGCCCTCCGAGCTGTTCGCCGAGCACGTGTACGGCTGCTTCTTCGACGACGCCTTCGGCCTGCGGAACCTGCACGCGATCGGCGCGGGCAACGTGCTGTACGAGACGGACTACCCGCACTCGGACTCGACGTGGCCGAAGTCGAAGGAGGTCGGCGAGTCCCAGATGGCCCACCTCCCCCCGGACGTGGTGAACCGCATCGTGCGCGGCAACGCGATCGACCTGCTGGGCCTGACGGAGGACGGGTTGTGGGCGGGGGCGTAGCGCTGTCCGATCACCAGCCGCCCGGTGCGCAGGACCTCTTCACGCCCCTTGTGCTCACCGCCAGGGGAAGGCCGGACTCGTCCACGTACTCCAGGACGATGCCCGCGAACAACGCAGCCGCGTCCGCCCGCCCTGCGTCAGCCAGTTCCTGCACCCGGCGGGCCACCGCGAGGGCTCCCTGCTTGGCGGCGTCGACGAAGGCGAGGCCCGGGGCGACCCAGTCGCCCGCGTCGGCGGCGTGCCGGGCCGTGTCCAAGAGCTCGTCGACCGTGCGGATGTCAGCCATGCGGTCACCCTGGATCGTGTCCCGGACGGGGCTGTGGCCGGGACGTCCGCTACCCCGCGGCCCCCGTTCGCGGCACCATGCTCCGCATGACGCTCTCCCTCGCCGAAGCCGACAAGATCCTCTCCGACAATTTCGCGCCCTGGGTGCTCGACCTCGGGCTGACCGTCCATGAGGCGGGCGAGCTGCACGCGGTGCTGCGCCTGCCGTGGTCCGAGCGGCTCGCGCGGGAGGGCGGGGCCCTGTCCGGGCAGGCGCTGATGGCCGCGGCCGACACCGCCACCGTGATCGCCGTGTCGTCGGCGCGCGGCGGCTTCGTCCCCATGACGACGGTCCAGCAGTCCACCAGCTTCCTGCGCGCCGTCACGGGCGCGGACGTCCTCGTCGACGCGCGGATCACCAAGCTGGGCCGGCGCATGGCGTTCGCCGACATCACCATGACGCCCGAGGGCGCGGACGCTCCCGCGGCCCGCGCCTCCACGGTGTACGCGCTGCTGGGGTAGGCGGCGCAGGGGCCTTGCCTCATGGACCGCGGGGCAAGACCATGGGCGGGCCGTCGTTCATGACGAACCGTCAGATACGAGGAGTCCCCCATGGTCGCGTACGGGATGCAGCTCCCGGTCCAGTCCCAGAGCACCCTCTACGCCGAGTCCTGGGAGGCCCACGTCGGGCCGGGCGCGCTCGTCGATATCGCCCGCGCCGCCGACCGCGCCGGTTTCGCGTACATCGCCGTCTGCGACCACGTCGCGATCCCGCGCCGTCTCGCCGATGCCATGTCCACCGTCTGGTACGACCCCGTCGCCACGCTCTCCCATCTCGCGGCGGTCACCGAACGCGTCCGCCTCCTGAGCCATGTCGCCGTCGTCGGACTGCGGCACCCCCTGCTGACCGCCAAGCAGTACGCGACCCTCGACCACCTCTCCGGCGGGCGGCTGATCCTCGGGGTCGGCGCGGGGCATGTGCGCGAGGAGTTCGACGCGCTCGGCGTCGGCTTCGACGACCGCGGACCCGTGCTGGACGAGACCGTCGACGCGCTGCGGGCGGCGCTCGGTCCGGAGGAGTTCCCCGAGTTCACCGGGGAGCGGTACTCCTTCAAGGGCCTGGGGCAACGGCCCCGGCCCGCCCAGGAGCACGTACCGCTCTGGGTCGGCGGCTCCTCGCCCGCCGCCGTCCGCCGTGCCGCGCTCAAGGGCGACGGCTGGCTGCCGCAGGGGGATCCACGCGACCGGCTGCCCGCGCAGATCGCCCGCATCAGGGCGCTGCGCGAGAAGGCCGGGATCGAGGCGCCCTGCGTGATCGGCGCCATCACCGAACCGCTCTACGTCGGCGAACCCGCCTGGCACACCGGCCGCAGGACCCTCGCCGGCGGGCCGCAGGCCCTCGCCGATGCGCTGCGCGCCTACGCGGTGATGGGCGTGGACCAGATCCAGGTCCGCTTCCGCAGCCGCGGCGTGGCCGAACTGACGGACCAGATGGCGGCGTTCGCCGCCGAGGTGGCCCCCCAGCTCGGATGACCCTCGAACCATCCTCGAACGACCAGGGAGACTCGGCATGGGCAAGCTGGACGGACGCGTCGTGTTCATCACCGGAGCGGCACGCGGGCAAGGCGAGGCGGAGGCCCGGCTCTTCACGGCGGAGGGCGCACGCGTGGTCCTCGCCGACGTCCTCGACGAGCAGGGCGAAAAGCTCGCCGAGGAACTGGGAGCCCTGTACGTCCACCTGGACGTGAGCCGGGAGGACGACTGGACCGCCGCGGTCGCCGCCGCGAAGGACGCCTTCGGACGCGTCGACGGTCTGGTCAACAACGCGGGCATCCTGCGCTTCAACGAGCTGGTCGGCACGCCGCTGGAGGAGTTCCAGCTGATCACCCAGGTGAACCAGGTCGGCGCGTTCCTCGGGATCAAGACGCTCGCCCCCGAGATCGAGGCCGCCGGCGGCGGGACGATCGTCAACACCGCCTCGTACACGGCCCTGACCGGCATGGCGTACGTCGGCGCGTACACCGCCTCCAAGCACGCCGTCCTCGGCCTGACCAGGGTCGCCGCGCTGGAGCTCGCGGGGCGGGGGATCCGGGTCAACGCCGTGTGCCCGGGCGCGGTGGACACCCCGATGAGCAATCCGGAAGGCGCGGACCCCGGCGCGGTCGAGGAGCTGTACCGCACGCTCGTGCCGCTGGGCCGGGTCGGGCGGCCGGAGGAGGTCGCGCGGCTCGCGCTCTTCCTGACCGGTGAGGACTCCTCGTACATCACGGGTCAGCCGTTCGTCATCGACGGGGGATGGCTCGCCGGGGTCAGCGTGCTGTGACACGGCAGGGCCGCGACTGACGAACGGTCAGGTATTGCGTTCCCGTCCGGGCGGTGGAACAGTCGGAGCCATCCTGACCTGACGGAGCGTCAGAAATGATTGGGCGGTGAACCCCCGTGGAATTCGGCATCTTCGTACAGGGATACCTCGGCAAGCGCGCCGCGACCGACCCGCTCGCCGAGCACAAGGCGCTCATGGAGGAGACCGAGTACGTCATCCAGGCGGACCGGTCCGGGTTCAAGTACGCCTGGGCCTCCGAACACCACTTCCTGGAGGAGTACTCCCACCTGTCGGCCAACGACGTCTTCCTCGGCTACCTCGCGCACGCGACGGAACGGATCCACCTGGGATCGGGGATCTTCAACCCTCTCGCGCCCGTCAACCACCCCGTCAAGGTCGCCGAGAAGGTCGCGATGCTCGACCACCTGTCGAAGGGCCGCTTCGAGTTCGGCTCGGGCCGCGGCGCGGGATCGCACGAGATCCTCGGATTCATGCCGGGCATCACGGACATGAACCACACCAAGGAGATCTGGGAGGAGACGATCGCCGAGTTCCCGAGGATGTGGCTCCAGGACGAGTACGCGGGCTTCCAGGGCAAGCACTGGTCCCTTCCGCCGCGGAAGGTCCTCCCCAAGCCGTACGGGAAGGCCCACCCCGCCATGTGGTACGCGGCCGGTTCCCCGTCCTCGTACGCCATGGCGGGCCGGAAGGGCCTTGGCGTGCTGGGCTTCAGCGTGCAGAAGGTCTCCGACATGGAGTGGGTCGTCGAGTCGTACAAGACGGCGGTGAAGGAAGCGAAGGCGGTCGGCGCGTTCGTCAACGACAACGTGATGGTGACGTCGACGGCGATCTGCGCGGAGACGCACGAGAAGGCGGTCGAGATCGCGGCCGGCGGCGGACTGAACTACCTCCAGTCGCTGCTCTTCCGCTACCACGACACCTTCCCGCGGCCGGAAGGGATCCCGGAGTGGCCCGAGCTGCTGCCCGAGTACACGGCGGAGATCATCGAGCTGCTGATAGCGGAGGAACTGATGATCTGCGGCGACCCGGGGGAGGTGCTGCAGCAGTGCAAGAGGTGGGAGCAGGCGGGGGCGGACCAGTTGTCGTTCGGGCTGCCGACCGGGGTGTCGTACGAGGACACCATGACGACGATCCGGCTGATCGGTGAGCACGTGATCCCCCACATCGACACGGACCCGATCCACCGCACGACGCGCTTCCGGGAGTCGGCGGGCTGAGGGGGGCGCCTGCGGCGCTGTGTTCCCCACCCCGCCCTCCCCCTACGGCCTGGCGGCCGTGGGAGGTGCCCCCATCCCGAACCGGGGGCTCCGCCCCCGGACCCTCCCCCTACGGCCTGCGGGCGGGGGGACCCCCAGCGCCTCAATCGCCGGCGGGGCTGGATTTCGCTGCGCGAAATCAGCCCCCCACGGCCGCCAGGCCGCAGGGGGAGCTTGAGGACATCGCGCGAAGCGCGGTACGAGGTCTGGGGCGAAGCCCCGGTTCGGGAAAGGGCGGGGTGGGGAAAAGGCCCGCCGCAGGCGCCACCCGCCCTCGCCCTCTCCTCCACCCACGCGGGTGGCGTCTTCCCGGACCGCCACCCGTACCGGCCCGGCCGGCGTGCGCCCGTTCGCGGCCGAACGCGGCGCCCCCGGCCGGGCCACACACCGCCCACGCGCAGGCGACCACCCATCCGCACGAGAAGGGACGCCCCATGCTCGACCACCTCATACGGCGCGCGACCGTCGTCGACGGCAGCGGCGGGCCCGCCTTCGCCGCCGACGTCGGCATCCGCGACGGCCGCATCGCCGTCATCGCCCCGCCGGACAGCGTCACCCAGGACACCCGCACCGCCGAGGACGCCACCGGTCTCGTTCTCGCGCCCGGCTTCGTCGACCCGCACACCCACTACGACGCCCAGCTGTTCTGGGACCCGTACGCCACGCCCTCCCTCAACCACGGCGTCACCACCGTCGCGGGCGGCAACTGCGGCTTCACCCTCGCCCCGCTGAACCCCGGCCGGCCCGAGGACGCCGACTACACGCGGCGCATGATGTCCAAGGTCGAGGGCATGTCGCTGGTCGCTCTGGAACAGGGGGCTCCCTGGACCTGGCACACCTTCGGCGAGTACCTGGACGCGCTCGACGGCCGGACGGCCGTCAACGCCGGGTTCATGGTCGGGCACTGTGCCCTGCGCCGCCATGTCATGGGGCCGGACGCCGTCGGCGGGCAGCCCACGCCCGCGCAGCTCCGGCAGATGACCGGCCTCCTCCACGACGCCATGGACGCGGGCGCCTGGGGCCTGTCCACGACCCAGTCGTCGACGCACTCCGACGGCGACGGGCGGCCCGTCGCCTCGCGGCACGCCCGGCCCGAGGAGCTGATCGCACTGTCGAGGGCCGTGGGCGAGCACGAGGGAACCCAGCTCGAAGCCATCGTCGCGGGCTGCCTCGACCGGTTCGCGGACGAGGAGATCGACCTGCTCGTCGCGATGAGCGCCGCCGCCGGGCGGCCCCTCAACTGGAACGTCCTCACCATCGACGCCGCGGTTCCCGAGCGCGTGCCGCGCCAGCTCGTACCGAGCGAGCGCGCCCGGAGGGCCGGCGGCCGGATCGTCGCCCTCACCATGCCGATCCTGACCCCCATGAACATGTCGCTCGGCACGTTCTGCGCGCTCAACCTGATCCCCGGCTGGGGCGAGATCCTCGCCCTCCCGGTCCCCGAGCGGATCGCGAAGCTCCGTGACCCGGGGGTCCGGGCGGAGATGCTGCGCCGCGCGGAGGCGAAGGAGGCCGGCGTCTTCCGCCGCCTCGCCGACTTCGGCCGGTACGTCATAGGCGACACGTACGCGAAGGAGAACGAGGGCCTGTCCGGGCGGGTCGTGCGCGACATCGCCGCCGAGCGCGGCCAGGACCCCTTCGGGTGCCTCGTCGAGATCTGCGCCGAGGACGAGCTGCGGACGGTCCTGTGGCCCATGCCCACCGACAACGACCCGGCGTCCTGGGCGCTGCGGGCCGAGACGTGGCAGCACGAGGACGTCATGCTCGGCGGCTCCGACGCGGGCGCGCACCTGGACCGCATGTGCGGGGCGCCGTACACGACGCGGTTCCTCGGGGACTGCCTGCGCGGCCGCGGGCTGGTCGGCCTGGAACAGGCGGTCGGGATGCTCACGGACGAGCCGGCTCGGCTGTTCGGCCTGCGCGAGCGCGGACGGGTCCAGGAGGGCTGGCACGCGGACCTGGTGCTGTTCGACCCGGAGCGGATCGACGCCGGGCCCGCGCGGCTGGTGCACGACCTGCCCGGTGACAGCCCCCGCCTGGACGCGCCCGCGCTCGGCATCGTCTCCGTCCGTGTCAACGGCGTCGAGACAATCAGGGACGACCGGGTCACCGGGGCCGTGCCGGGCGTCGTGCTGCGCTCGGGACGGGACACGAGGACGGTGTCGGCCCGATGAGGCCGCAGAAGCTGTTCATCGGCGGCGCGTGGGTCGAGCCGGACCTCGGCCACTACGAGGTGGTCGACCCGGCCACGGAGGAGGTCGTCGGGCTCGCGCCCGAGGCGAGCCGCGCCCAGGTGCACCAGGCGGCCGCGGCGGCCCGGGAGGCGTTCGCGGCCTGGTCGCGTACGAAACCGGAGGAGCGGGCGGCGATCCTGGACCGGGCCGCGGACCTCGTCCAGCGGGACGCGGAGGCCCACACCGCGCTCGCCCGCGCCGAGACGGGTGCGACCACCGCCACCGCCCGCGGCATGCAGGTCGCCGTCGGCGCGGCCCGCTTCCGCCGTTACGCCCGCGGCGCGCTGGAACCCGTCGAGCAGGCGGTGCCCCCGCAGATCAACGCGGCGGGCCCCATGGGGAGGGCGGGCGTGTTCGGTGCGGTCGCCGTGCGCCGCCCGGTCGGTGTCGTCACCTGCATCACCTCGTACAACAACCCGTGGGCCAATGCGGCCGGCAAGGTCGCGCCCGCACTGGCGGCGGGCAACACGGTCGTCGTCAAGCCCGCCCCGCAGGACCCGCTGTCGGTCTACCGGATGGCCGAGGCGCTTCATGAGGCCGGTGCCCCGCCCGGCACGGTGAACGTCGTGACGGATTCCGCGTCCGCGGCAGGGGAGGCAGCCGTCGACTCGCCGGATGTCGACATGGTGAGCTTCACCGGCTCGACGGCGGTCGGACAGCGCATCGCCGGGGTGTGCGGCCGGACGATGAAACGCCAGCTGATGGAGCTCGGCGGCAAGGGGGCGGCGCTCGTCTACGACGACGCGGACGTGGAATCCGCAGTGCGCGGGATCGGGACGACGTTCTCGTTCTACAGCGGCCAGATCTGTACGGCGCCGACGCGCGTGCTCGCGCAGCGTGGCGTGTACGAGCGGGTGGTGGCGGGCCTCGCCACGTACGCCGGGCGGCTGCGGGTCGGTGATCCGGCCGACCCGGCGACGGTGGTCGGCCCGCTGATCTCGGCAGCGCAGCGCGACCGGGTCGAGTCGTACGTGGAGCTGGGCCGCAAGGAGGGGGCGCGGCTGGTGGCGGGCGGTGAGCGCCCGGCGTTCGAGCGGGGCTTCTACGTCGCGCCGGCGCTGTTCGCGGACTGCACCAACGACATGCGCGTGGTGCGGGAGGAGATCTTCGGGCCGGTGGTGGTCGTGGTCCCGTTCGACGACGAGGAGGAGGGTGTGGCGCTCGCGAACGACAGCGACTACGGCCTGATCGACTACGTCTGGTCGGGCGATGTGGCCCGCGCGTTCCGTGTGGCGGGGGAGTTGCGGGCGGGTGGGGTCGGGGTGAACACGGTCGGCCGGAACATGGAGGCGCCGTTCGGCGGGTTCAAGCGGAGCGGGGTGGGGCGGGACGTGGGGTCGTATGCGCTGCATGCGTACAGCGAGCTCCAGGCGGTGGTGTGGCCGGGGTGAGGACGGCCGCCGAACCTGCGGGAAAGGTGTCCGAAAATCGCCGTGGGAAATTTTGAAACCGGACAAATCGGGCATGGCTGCGGTTCTCGCAATCGAGAGCCGGTCGGCCATGGCCTGGCAAAGTGGGGCCGTCTGCCCGTGAGAGTCTTTCATCAAGAAGCAATCTCCCGATGGAACCTTCGAATCCCAAGGGTGGTATTCGGACTTCGATCTTCCGGATGTGGAAAACGCAGGACTTAACGTCCTGTTCATGACCCAGATCGATGCGCGGCCGCAGGCCGGAGATGCAGTACGGGGCGCGGCCGCCCCCGAAGACGCCGGAGGCGTCCGCGAGAAAGGCCTCGGCGGAAACTCCGTCGGCCTGATGGGCGGAGCCGTCATCGGCGTCTCGACGGTCGCCCCCGTCTACTGCCTGACCTCGACACTCGGACCCACCGTCGGGGAGGTCGGCCTCCAGATGCCGGCGATCTTCCTGGCCGGCTTCCTCCCGATGCTCCTCGTCGCCTTCGCCTACCGCGAGCTCAACAAGGCGGTCCCGGACTGCGGCACCTCCTTCACCTGGACGGTGAAGGCCTTCGGCCCGCGGATCGGCTGGATGTGCGGCTGGGGTCTGCTGGTGGCCACCGTCGTCGTCCTCTCCAACCTCGCCGGAGTGGCCACGTCCTTCTTCTGGCTCACCGCCGGAGAGATCAGCGGCAGCGAGAGCGTTGCCGCGCTCGACGGCAACAAGGCCGTCCACATCCTCACCACGCTCGCCTTCATCGGCGTCGCCACGGCGATCAGCTACCGCGGCATCACCGCGACCAAGTGGGTCCAGTACGCCCTGGTCGGTCTCCAGCTCACCGTCCTCGCGATCTTCGCCGTCATGGCCATCGCCAAGGCCGACCAGGTCGCCGGCTCCCTGGACTTCTCCCTGTCCTGGATGAACCCGTTCGGTATCGAGTCCTTCTCCGCCTTCACCGCCGGACTCTCCCTGTCGATCTTCATCTACTGGGGCTGGGACGCCTGCCTGTCCATCAACGAGGAGAGCGTCGGCAGCACCCGCACCCCCGGCCGCTCCGCCATGCTCGCCATGGTGATCATCGTCGTCTCGTACCTGATGGTCGCCATCGCCGTGCAGATGTACGCCGGCATCGGCGAGAAGGGCACCGGCCTCGGCAACCCGGACACCTCCGACAACGTGTTCGCGGTCCTGGCCGACCCGATCATGGGCTCGGGCCTCGGCATCCTGCTCTTCGTCGCCGTCCTGGCCTCCGCCGCGGCGAGCCTCCAGACGACCTTCATCCCCGTCGCCCGCACCGCCCTCGCGATGAGCTCGTACGAGGCCATGCCCAAGGCGTTCGCGAAGGTCCACCCCCGCTTCAAGACCCCCGGTCTCGCCACCGTCGCCGCGGGCGTCGCCACCGGCCTCTTCTACACGGTGATGAGCCTCGTCAGCGAGAACGTCCTGGTCGACACCATCTACGCGCTCGGCCTGATGATCTGCTTCTACTACTCGATCACGGCCTTCGCCTGCGTCTGGTTCTTCCGCAAGGAGCTCTCGCGCTCGGCGGCCAACCTGATGATCAAGGGAGTGCTCCCCGGCGTCGGCGGCCTGATGCTCACCGCCGTCTTCGCCAAGACCCTCTACGACATGTGGGACCCGGCCTACGGCTCGGGTTCCTCCGTCCTCGGCATGGGGTCGGTGTTCGTGATCGGCGTCGGCCTGCTGCTCCTCGGCGTCGTGCTGATGCTCGTGATGCAGCGCCGCAGCCCGGCGTTCTTCCGCGGCGAGGTGCTGACCAAGGAGACGCCGGCCCTGGTGATGGCCGACTGACGGACACCGTCACACGGCGGCGGGGCGCAGCCGCAGATGGGTCACGGAAGGTGAGTCGATCACCCGGGTCGTCTCGAACTCGACCGTCCGGTCACCCTCTTCGGTGAACAGCCGCACCCCGCCGCCGAGCAGCACCGGCACCAGATGCAGTTGGAGCTCGTCGAGCAGCCCGGCCGCCAGCACGCCGCGGATCAGCTGCCCGCCGCCGGCGAGGGCCACGTCCTTGTCCCCGGCGGCGCGGCGGGCCCGTTCGACGGCCTCCCCGACCCCGCCCGTGACGAAGGCGAACGTCGTCCCGCCCTGCTTCACCAGCGGCTCACGCTCCTCGTGCGTGACGACGAACACCTGGGCGTGGAACGGCGGCTCGTCCCCCCACGGCTCCTCGCCGCAGTCGAACATCCGCCGGCCCATGACGTAGGCCCCGGCACGCTGCACCGTCTCCTCCACCAGGTCGGCGTCGGGCCCCGTGGCTCCCCCGTCGAGACCGTGCATCTCCCGCCAGCTCGCGAGCGGATACACCCACTCGTGCAGGCGCTCCCCCCGGTCGCCGAGCGGGTTTCCGGGGCCGTCGTTCGGTCCGGCGATGAATCCGTCCAGCGACACGGAGATGTCCGCGACGACCTTGCTCATGACGTGCTCCTTCGGTCGGTGTCCGGCACCGACTCTGCCGCCGCCGGCCGCGGGAGTGTCGGCGCCTCGCCGTCGGCCGCCTCCAGCCGTGCACGCCGTGCGCCGATGGCCCGCTGCGGGGGCGCGGCCCTGCGGTTGTCGGACCCGGCCCGTACAGTCGCCCGCATGACGAAGCCGTTGATCCGGGCGAGCGAGGCGGGCGGGAAGTCGATCGACGACCCCACCTACGTCGAAGTGCACGACCTGCTCGCCGACATGAACCTCTCCCACCCCTACGTGATCGTCGAACGGCGCGACAGGGAGCCGGTGGACCAGCACTACATGCAGGTGCACCTCAACGACGACCTCAGCTACCAGGTCGAGTACCGCGAGGGCCGCGAGGAGCTGCACTTCCAGGCCCATGTGCCCTCGCAGGGCCCCGTGATCGGCCCCGAGCCGGTGGCGAAGGTCATCGACGACTGGATGCGCGACCGCGAGGCATGGCGCACCGCGCTGCCGTGGACCCCGCTGTTCCCGCAGAAGCGTGGACAGTTCCGTCCGTCCAGCCCTCGGAGCTGACGGAATACGATGCATGGAAGGTGTTTTCTTTCTGCTCTCCGGCACCTCGGGTCATGGGATGTCGTACAGCTTTCTGACGGTGTACATGAAGGAGCAGCCGCCGTCGGGCCCCGATGGCGATTCCGTGTCGATGGTGCGGTTGAGACCGTCCAACTGCGACGAGGTCAGGGGGCCGGTTGACCGATGTATCTGGCAGATGACGTCATCGCCGGAGCCCGAGTCGTAGTCCCGCCCATCAAGGTTGACGTCGACCGATTCTCCCGGCCGGACCGTCAGCAGCACCTTGTTGTTGCCCTTGGCGTACGCGCTGTCGCAACGAGCGTAGGTGGCCGACACGCAAAGGCCGCGATCCGCGAACTGGTAACCGCTCCAACCAGTCGGGGCCCATGCCTGGTTGGCCACCTCCGCCGGGGAGGCGGCCGCTGTCCCCGAGGAGGACCACGCGTTACCGAAGTCCCCCGTGCCGCCCCAGCGGCCTATGTTGCGTACCCCCTGACCGTCGTTCCCCCCTCCTGGGGCACTGGTGTGCACGGATACCGAGCCGTAGAAGTCGGCACATTCGGAGTAGCCGCTGCCCGTCCAGCACGAGTGATCGTCGAGCTGGAAGAATCCCACCTTCACCAGAGTCACTTCGACACGATATGAACTTGCCGCCGCTACGGCGCTGTCGGCGTGCACGGTGGGCACCGCCACCGCAGCCGCTGCGACGAACAGGGCCGACAACTTCTTCCGTCTCACGCCCCTCGAACGTTCGGCTTGCGTTCTTGGATTGGCTGCATGGCTCACGCCGAGAGCCCCCGCAGCAGCCGCCAATGTTTTCATGCGAGCACCTTTCATTTCCGTGGCGTGCCAGTCGTTCGGAATGCACTACGTGTCAGAACGTCCACGGCGATACCACTGCCTTCCATTGCCACGACCCAAAGGACGGATTCCAGTACTGAATGGAGGCGACGGCGCGCTCAGAGTTGAGATCGGCGTTCGTGTCGTTCATTTCGAACGAAGCACACGTCCGAGTGGCACCGGGGACGAGGGTCACGTCTGCACAGTTCGCATCACCGCCGAAGGGGTTCAGCAGGACTGTCCGACTCCCCAGGAATACGTTGCGTGTTCCGCCGTTGTAGATGTGAACATGCCCGCCTTTCTTCTGTGTTGCCGCCTCCGTCCGTTCGGAGACGCACATGTTGACCGTCACCCCGGGGAGAGAGCTGTCGAAAGCGCGCCAACCGGTGCAGGAGGTGCCGTCGACCGCTCTTGCCGGAGTGGCCAGTAGCATGAGTTCCGCCGCGGCGGCCAGAATGACTGCACCTGAAACTGCTTTCCGCATGGGGACTTCACTTCTTTCTCGTAGGAACGTCGGCTGTCGCTTCAGCAGGACGGCAAGGACAGTTCGGCGACACGAGCAGGAGTCCGCCGCTTCGTGACGAGTTCACGTGGCATTCCTGCCTGCGGTTCAGGACTCCTTTGCAGGAGTTCAGGTGAGCCGTCGGTCACCACCGAGAGTGCGACAGAGCCGTTCGTTTGACAGGCCCCTCGGTCGGTGGCCGGCGGTGGCCGCCCCGCGCAGCCGGGCGGGGCTCCTCACGTGGCGACGGTCACATCACCGCGCCGACAGTCTCAAGGTGGTAGTGCACGGTGCATGACGAGTTGGATTCCCCGCTGGAGGAGGCTTGGTCGGACAGTGAAAGGCCAGGCAGTGTGGAGTAAGTGAGATTCCCGATGAAGAGATTGCCTTCACACAGCACGTCATCCTCCGACGAACTGTCCTTGTCCATGAACTTGTAGGAGATCTTCAGCTGATCGCCTGCATATACGGCCACCCGGACCTTGTTGTTGTTCTTGATCCGAGGGTGGCTTGAATCGCAACTCTTGTAAGTGCCGCTTGCGCAGAGGAATGTATCCGAGAACTTGTACTGAGTGCCCGAGTAAACCCCCCTGGGACAACTGGCCAGGTCCTGGTTGTTGCTGTTCCATGGCGCCATGGACCAATCGGTACCGTTGTACGAGCAATCCCGGTCTTCTTCGCGCCACGCCGCGAGGTTAAGGGCGCGATTGAGCCTTACGCTGGTGGCGCCGGGAGCCTGAGATCCGGCCGACAGGGTTCCGTAGACCTCGGCCCGATCGCAGCCCTCGAAGAATTCGCAATCGTCGAACGTCGAAGAGAATGCGTCAAACGTGACCTCCACGACGTAGTAGTCCGGGAGTGCGGCCGCCTGAGCCGAAGTTCCTGGAACCAGCAATCCCGCAGTCACAGCCACGAGAGCAGCAGCAGATGACAAAAGCCTCTTCATGAGATCCCCATTCTAGAAACTACTCGCCAGTCCTGTTCATCGATCCGTGCGTTCCTGCAACGAAGGCGGCGGCGCCGACTACAAGATCGCGCCGGCCGGACTCGGCACAGGCCGTATCGGCGCCACCGCTCAACTCCGTCTTCGGCACTTACAGCACCGGGCGCGGCTTTGCTGAGAAGTCTCAACTGCTCACAGCCCGGCCGCATGTCGCGGCAGCGCTCAGAACGCCGGCGACGCCGTGGTGAAGAACGTCCCATACGTACTTGTCGCAGTGTCAGCCCAGGTGGGGGTCTGGTCGAGCGTCCACGGCGTGCTGCAGGAGAAGCTCTGTCCCGGTCCGACGGTGCGGGAAGGGCATGTACGCCCGGTGGTACCGAAGTCCGCGCTGTTCCTCACCTCAAGGCCGGCGGTGTTGGTGACGCCTCCCGTGTTGGTCACGATGCCGTACGCGTAGCTGTGGCTACCGTCTTTGACGAGGCATGCCTTCTGCCAGAACCCCGACAGGTGGGGGACTGCCTGCCAGGCGCTGCAGCTTTGAACCTGAGCCGCACTGGCTTCCGCCGCGGAGAATCCGACAATCGCTGCACTCGCTGTTGCAGTTGCCGACAAGATTCCCGCGAGTCGCTTCAGGCGCTTCATTGAAATCTCTCTCTGGGAGTTTGTGAATCACTCGGACTCGGTTGCCGATCTACCGACCGGTGAGGTTTGGGTTTTTCTTCATGGCTGCCCCATTGAGGCGCGCTGCGTCGGCCAGGTTCCGCTGCAGCGGGTGCCGAGAATTCCATGCATTATTGGAACACCCGTCCGGCTCCGCGAGTAGAGTAATGACTACCCACAAGGTGACGCCGGTTCAGAAGCGGCTGCGTTGCCACACGATGGATTCTTTCGGCGCACTACAAGCGCCGCGTGCATGAGGGGAGTCTCGCCCCCAGGCGCGTCGACGGCGCGTCGCCGGCGGCTTCCCCGTCACCGACGACCTGTCGGCCCGCCTGTCCCCGCTGCTGTTGGACCACATCAACTTCCTGGGCCGGTAGGCGTTTCGTGCGCCCGCAGGAGGCCGGCCGCAGGCCGCTATGCGAACCGTCGGCCGGTGAGGACGAGAGCGAGCGGCAGGACCGCCGATCAAGCGACGGCGGGGCTGGGGCGCTTCACGAGGACGACGTCGTGCCAATGCTCGCGGGGGCGGCCGCGGCGCTCGGGGTGCCCAGGATCGGGAAGCCGGCCCTGGTGTGCAGGGCGGAGGATCGGGTGTTCTTCGGAAGGCGATGAGCGCGAGGTTCGCCAGGCCAGGGCCGCTGCCGAAGCTTGATGCGCACCGGCAGCCTTCAGTCGGGCGATCGACGATCGGCGAACTGCAGCAGGTGCAGCCGATCTCCAACTGAAGAGTGTGTCAGGCGGTGGTGAGTCGCTCATAGCAGTCATAGTTCCGCTGAGTGATGATCTTCCCATCGCGAAATTCCAGGAAGACCGCGATGTGGGCGCGCAGGGTATGCCCCGCGGGCAGGTTGCCCAGAGGGACGGCGGTCGTCCCGACCCAGAGCACTTCCAGAGCGACCTGGTCCCCCACGGCAAGAGCATTGAGCACCTCGAAGCTCTGCATGCTCAGTCCGTTGCGGCCCGCTTCGGCAGCAGCGCACAAGCCTGCCAGGTCTCGGACGTTGCCGTCGGGAAAGAGCGCGTTGGGCAGCTCATGGTGGGTGGCGTCGGGATGGAAGAACGCGCAGAGTTCCTCGCCGGTAGCGAAGCCGGAGACGGCTTGGTGGTAGCGGACAGCGGTGTCGATGTTGGGATGTTGTTGCAGTGACATATGAACAACTATAGTTGTGCAACTGTGGTTGTCAAGTGTAGGATGGCCCCATGCCACCCTCGCTCGACCCACAGCAACTGGACACCGGAACGCTCGCCCTCCTTGTCGGCCACGCCGCCGCCAAGCTGGTTCAGGAGCAGTTGGCCAAGGAGGGTTTTGGCGACCTGCGCTTCTCGCACGGCTATGTCTTCCAGCACCTGATTGACGATGAGCCCACGGTTGGCGAGCTGGCTGCGCACTTGGCCATGACCCAGCAAGGAGCCTCCAAAGCGGTAGCAGAGCTCGAACGCCTCGGCTACTGCGAGCGCGCGCCCGATGCTGCCGACGCCCGCATCCGCCGCGTCCGGCTGACCGCTCGCGGCCAGGAGGCCGTGGCCGCGGCACGACGCGCCCGCAGTGCTCTGGATCAGCGACTGGCCGACCACCTCGGCGAGCAGCACCTGGCCGAGCATCGAGACCTGCTGGTCCGGCTCCTGGACGAACTCGGCGGAACCGCAGCGGTGGAACGCCGGGCTGTACGACCGCCCCGGTAACCAGGCAGAACACGCATCGGCTGTCCGCCCACACGGCCCACCGGGGAGGCTCATTCGCAGCCGCGGGTGGAGTCGGTCCCGGGTCCGGTGGTGGCGGTGCCGTACATGCGGCCCTGGTCGGTTGCCGCGTCGGAGGTGTCCAGGTGGCGGGATCACCGAAGAGAACTCACACCGCCGTGGCGCGACGGGCGCTTCCGGGTGCTGGGCTCACGCGGGGGCACCACGCGGCGCGGGACGCGGTCCGAGCGCATCCGGCCCAGCACCTGCACCGGCAGATCGTCGAGCAGGAAGGCCAAGCGGGGCAGGTCGTTTCCGGCGTCCACCCCATCAGGATCTCCGGGTCACCGTTCCTCCACTGACCGGCTGCGAGCAGCCGCTCGACCAGTTCGGAGGTGCGCGCGTCGGGCCGCAGCCGGCCGGTTATGTCGGCGGCCGGCGCCAGCCGTCCGTCCGCCGCCCGCGGCAGAGACACCGCGGCCAGGGCCCGCCGGAGCCGGGCCCCCTCCAGCCGACCGGACTCCGGCAGCAAGCCGCCGCGGAGGCGCGAAGCGGCTCGAGGCGACACTCACATCGGCCACGTCGCCGGGGAGTGGGCGACAGCGCCAGGCGCGAGCCGACCGCCGTGGAAGCCACCCAGACCCAGTACACCGCGTAGGCCGGTGAGGAGCCGACAGCCTCGGGAGGGAGGCGCCGGTCACAGGCGCTCGGGCGAGGGCACCCAGAAGTGCCGGAAGTACACGTTCTCGCCGTCGATTTCGACATCGTCCAGGATGCCCACAGTGATATGGGTGTCCCGGGCGTCGCTCCAGGCCAGGTGGGCCCAGACCACGCATTCCACCTCGTTTCCCGCGTCCGGGACGGCGATCTTCCCCCAGTAAGGCGGGGGTACACCGTCGCGCGGCTGGGAGAAGTCGTAGGCGTAGACGTGCTTTCTGCCGTTCGAGGCTTCTTCGTAGTCAGAGGCGATGTAGAGGTTCCTGCCGTCGTTTCCGCCGAACGTGGCGCCCTGCACATGGTGCAATCCGCTGGGCAGCGGGATTTCCTTCACCAGTCGTCCGTTGTCGCGGTCGTAGCCCCACAGATGGTCCACCCGCTGAAACGCGCTGTCCGAAGAGCCGAAGACCGAGCTGTACACCAGCGTGTCAAAGGGGTTGAACGCGAGCCATGGGTTCTTCGAACGCTGGGGTGCAGGCGAACCGATGCTCCTGCCCCACATCGACACGATTCCCACCGTCCTCAGTTCGCGGGAGACCTTCCATATACGAGGAGGTTCACTCTGCTCGATGGGCACGTACACCACCCCGCGCTGTGTGTCGAAGGTCGGCGCCCCAATGTGGCCGCTGCCGGGCGGCGCGGCGAGGGTCCCGTACTGCACGGAGAAATCGAGTGACAGCTTGTACAGGCGCTGGTTCCCAGGTGCATTGGAGACCACGTACCAGAACGCACCGTCCGTGCACATCCCTTGGAACTGCGTACACCAGGACCGCTCGAAACCCGTGTTCTTGGCGTGCTGCCACTCCCGGATACGGGGATCCAGAGAGGGCCTGGGCGTCAGGCGAAGGGATGCCGTCCCAGCGGCGTCCGCTGCCGTTGCGGAACCCGCAGCGCCGTACACGGGAAGTGCCGTAGCCGCGGCGACCGCGCCGAGACCGGTGAGAAAGCTTCTCCGCTGCATACCTTTTCCCCCACCTTCCCAGGAGCTCTTGCCCCTGACACGCTAGGCAGCCGGCAGCGGTCCAGGCATGAGCATGTAATACTCAAGATCGCCGAAGTTCAGTCCGGCACCCCGCACCTTCCACTGGTGCCTCGAGCCGGCACACGCAGCCGGAGCGCCGAGTAGCGCGCGAGAGAGCCTGTTGGCCGCCATCAGGAACACTCTCGAGTAGGCCTTGTCCGCGGCGACAGCGTCAGGCCGGGTCCGGGGACGGCCGACCGGTAGACGGACCCGCACCTTCTGCAGCACGGGGACGACCTGCGGGCTGCCGGCGGCCTGTCCTGCGGTCAGGAGGAACGACAAGGGACGGCACTCGCGGTCAGCGGCGCGAGATGAACCTTGCTGGTCAACCCGCCACGGGATCTGCCGAGCAGGGCTTCCTTCAAGCGGAGCTTGCGCCGTCGCCTGATGTGCCGCCGCTCGTCCTGGCCGGGGGCGTCACTTCCGTCCTGTCCGTTCTGTTCCGGCGGGCCGCCCCCTTTTGCCGGGCCCTTTTCTGGTCGGCGGCGGCTTCCTCGAGGGCCTCCATGACCTCCTTGCCGATGCACATCCCGGCGGCGTCGTGGTGGGCGCGGGCGGTGGTGGAGTCCACGTGACCACGGACAAGTCCGTCTGCCCCTGGCGGACGGCCTCAGGGATCACGCCTTCCAGCAACGCGGTGAAGACACCGGCGTCCCTCCAGGCCCGGAAGCGGCCGTAGACCGTCGGCCACGGGGCCGAACTCGCCCGGCATCTCCCGCCACTGACTGCTGGTGCGGAACCGCCAGATCACCCCCTCGAACTGCTCACGCAGCCGCTCGGGGGTACGGGCCGTACTCTCCTATCGGCAGGAACGGCTTCCAGACGAATCCGGATCGGCAAGATTGATCACGACGTCACACAGGCCCTAGTCGCGCGCGGCGGGCTCGAGCTCGGCCATCTCGTTCCAGCCCTGGCCCGGCACCTCGACGTTGATGATCTCGGGCTTGGTCGCGATCGCGGTGGCCATCGCCTCCATGCCGGCCTTGAAGTGGTCGGACGCGACGTGGACCGCGCCCGCCTCCGCGTCGGCGAAGGCCTCCAGCAGCGTGAACTTGTGGGGGTCGTCGACGCTGCGCGACCAGTCGTAGAAGAGATTCCCGGGCTCGGCGCGGGTGGCGCGCGTGAAGTCGTCGACGATGTCGAGCCAGCGGTCGCTGTACTCGGGGCGGACGGTGAACCTGACGGCGATGAAGATCATGCCTCCAGGGTGGGCCGCGCGGCGGACCGGCACCACTGGGGCGGCCCCGCATTCCGACGCCGTCGGAAACCGGGTCCGGCGTACGGTCAGCCGGCCGGTGGCAGATGCCGTGCCGTGCGTACCAGCGCCGCCCGCAGCTCGCCGTGCCGGCGCCGGAAGTCCGCCGTCGGCAGCGACAACGACAACGCGTGCACCACACCGTCCGCGCCCTGCTCCGGAAGCGCCGCCGCGAGGCAGGTGTACGCCGGGTCGGCCTCGCCCACGGACACCGCGTACCCCCGGCCCCGCACCCGCTCGACCTCCGCCTCGAAGCGTTCCGCGCCGGTGATCGTACGGTCGGTGAAGCGGGCCATCCCGTACTCGGCCAGGTACCGCCGACGCGCCGCCCTCGGCAGCGCGGCGAGCAGCACCTTGCCGTGCGCGGTCGCGTGCGCCCGCGTCTCGGGGCCGGGCACGAAGGGGTGCTCGCTGTCCGTGACCGGCACCGTGCTGTCGAGCATGACGATCCGGCCGTCGCGGTACGCCGTGACGTACGCCTCCGCGCCGGTCGCCCGCCGCAGCCGCGGCAGCAGTCCGGCGAGCTGCGGCCCGAGCCCGAGATGCCGCTGGAACGACCGGTGCAGGACGGCCACGCGCGGTCCCGGTGCGTACCCGTCGCCGGTCCTGACCAGATGCCCGCGCGCGGCGAGCGGCCCCAGCAGGTGGTACACGGTCGACAGCGAGCACCCCAGCCGCCGCGCGAGCGCCTTGGCCCCGAGGGGGCCGGGCGCGTCGGCGACGGCGTCGAGGATCTCCAGCGCGCGGTCGACGGACTGCGGCCCGGAGGCGGGGCTGGGCATGATCACGTTCCTTCCACGGTCTCTCGGGTTCCCCCGAGCGTACGTGGCCGGAACGCCCGGTCAGCCGCCCAGGAAGATCGGATTGGTGAAGGCGGCCAGCGGCCCCGGCAACCCGGGGACGACCGGCGCGTGCCGCACCTCGGCGCGTACGTACGTGGCGTACTGCGCCGTCGTACGCCACTCCACCGTGCCCGCCCCGGAGGCCGGGACCGCCGCCGTGTGCAGGACGCCCTGGTCGGTGACGATGCGGACCGTGCAGCCGGGCACGCCCGCCACCTCCACCCGTACGGTCACCGGGTCGTCGTCGTCCACGCGCAGCCGCCCGCCGATCCCCGCGTGCTGCCCGCGCCCGCCGGCCGCCGAGAAGGCCACGGTCACGTCCTTGTTCTCGGCGACATAGCTGCGCCCGGCCCTGATCCCCTCGAGGATCGCCTCGCGCGTCAGATCGTCGGCGAGGACGACCGTCTGCGGAGAGCCGATCGGGTCGGGGTGGCGATGGGCGTCGCTGTTGCCCATGGCCGGGGTCCAGCGCTTCCCGGTGCGCGCGGCGACGGCCAGCGCGCTGTCCCAGTCGGCGAGGGACACCTCGTCGTCGGGGGTGTAGGGCCCGTTCCAGACCTCCACCGCGTCCGCGTCGCCGAAGCCGAACTTCCAGTTGCAGCCGATGCAGGTGGCGTGCGGGTGGGCCGGGACGACGAGGCCGCCGGCCCGGCGGATCGCGCGGGCGTAGTGCCCGAAGCGGTTGTCGCGGGCGCGATAGCGCCAGTCGACGAACGTCCCCGGGTCGGTGCCGAGCGCCACCACGTGCCCGTTGCGCGTCGTGACCTCCTCCCCGAGCAGGATCAGCAGGTCGTCACCGGCCTGGTCGGCCCAGTGGGCATGTGCCGCATGGGTGTTGTGCTCGGAGGAGTTGATGAAGTCGAGCCCGGCGGCGCGGGCGAGGGCGGCGATCTCGGCCGGGGTGCGCCTGCCGTCCGAGTACCACGAGTGCAGGTGGCAGTCGCCCCGGTACCAGGCGCGCCCGCGCCCCTTGGCCCGCTCCGGCGGGTACGCCGCCGGGCGCGGCTCGGCCTGCTCCCCGTAGGTGAGCGTGACGCGGACCTCGTACGTCAGGCCCTGCGGCGCGACGGTGTACGGCCCGAGGGCGATGTGCCACAGGCCGGGCAGGACGGGCCCGGGGATGTAGCCCGGAGTCGCGTCGTCCGCCTGGATGAAGAACTCCGTCCTGGCGCCGCCCGACCAGCCGCGGAACCCTTTGCCGCCGAGGGCGGTTCCGCGCTCGTCGAAGATGCCGATGTCGAGGGCGTTGCCCGCGGTGCCGGCGGGCTGGGGCGGCTTCTCGTAGCTGTACGAGACGTGGATCCGGCTGACGCCCGCCGGGATCTCCACGGGGAGGTACACGAAGTCGGGTGCGCCGGGCGGCAGCG
The DNA here is from genome assembly GCF_053591895.1 of Streptomyces sp. NPDC002867. NCBI lineage: Bacteria > Bacillati > Actinomycetota > Actinomycetes > Kitasatosporales > Streptomycetaceae > Streptomyces > Streptomyces sp. NPDC002867. The sequence goes on from NZ_JBSFUR010000007.1 coordinate 259,910, forward strand.
TGCCGCGTACGACCTCCGTCGCCCCTTCGCCGGTGCGTGGTGCCGCGTTCGCGAAGCTCACGGTGCCCAAGGTGAGGGCGGCGGCGGCTCCCGTCACGAGGAGACCGCGTCTGCCCAGGGCGTGTTCGTCGTCGTTGCACATGCCGTCGGCTCCCGGGATGTCGAGGGGACAGGAGAGGTGCGGTGGTGCGTCGATGCAGTCGAACCCTGGTATTGAGCCGTGAACGCGGGTGCAAGGGAAGGGGGTTGGCAGGGGATCGGCGGATGACGCGGCCATGACGGCGACGCGGCCCGTCGTTTGGGCCTACCTTGTCCCCATGCGGATCGCGACCACGATCTTCCTCACCGACGAGACGATCACCCCCGTGCGGCTGGCCCGCGAACTCGAACAGCGCGGCTACGCCGGGCTCTACCTCCCCGAACACACCCATATCCCGGTGGCGCGGACCACCCCGTACGGCGCGGGCGGCGAACTCCCGCCCGAGTACGGCCGCATGCTGGACCCCTTCGTGGCGCTGGCCCAGGCGGCGGCGGTCACGTCGACCCTGCGGCTGGGCACGGGCGTGACGCTGGTGGCCCAGCACGACCCGATCGCCCTGGCGAAGCGGATCGCGACCCTGGACCACGTGTCCGGGGGCCGGTTCACGCTGGGCGTCGGCTTCGGCTGGAACGTCGAGGAGGCGGCGGACCACGGCGTCGAATGGTCGACGCGCCGGGAACTGGTCCGGGACAGGATGCGCCTGATGCGGGCGCTGTGGTCGCCGGAGCCGCACGCCTTCGAGGGCGAACACGCTTCGGTCAGCGCCTCGTTCGCCCACCCCAAACCCCAGGGCGGAGCCCCGCGCACGCTGGTGGGCGGCGCGGCGGGCCCGAAGCTGTTCGCGCACATCGCGGAGTACGGCGACGGCTGGATGCCGATCGGCGGCCGCGGGATGGGGGAGTCGGTCCCGAAGCTGCGCGACGTGTGGACGGCGGCGGGCCGCGACCCGAAGTCCCTGGAAGTGGTCCCGTACGCGGTCCGCCCGTCACCGGGCAAGCTGGCGCACTACGCGGACCAGGGCGTGACGGAGGTGGTGCTGCAACTGCCGCCGGGGAGCGATCTGGAGGTGCTGCGGGCGCTGGACGAGTACGCGCAGTATCTGTGAGCCGGTGCGGCTTCGTCTGTCGCGAAGGTTCGCCCCGCGAACCTGTACGGCCCGGGCCATGGGCACATCGCTGGATGCCCCCAACCGATGACCCCGGCCCCCGGCTTGCGAACGTCTTCCCCTGGCCGAGGACCACGGATAGGTCCTCGCTCCGTGACGGGTGGGTACTGACTCAGAGTTCCACGCGCGCGTAGACGACGAAGGCGGCCCAGGCGGGAGCGGTGAGCGCGAGCTGAGGGCCGGGGAGATTCTTGGAGTCGCGGACGTGGACGGTGGTGGGGGTGGTGGCGACCTCGACGCACTCCCCGCCGCCGCCACTGCTGTAGCTGCTCTTGAACCAGTTGAGCTTCTGCTCGGTGTTCATCGCTCTCCCAGCATCTTCTCGATCAGGGCAAGGGACTCACCAGGCCTGAGAGCCTGCGACTGCATGATCCCATAGCGGATCGACAGCACACTGACCTCTTCCCTGTCGGTGATCAGGCGCGGGTAGGTGTGTGTCTCCAGATATGCCACCTGCTGTCGGCCTTTGGGTGTGACGAGAGTGAACGGGCCGTCCAGGCCCGGCTGTTCCTCCCGGTCGAGGGGCATCACCTGAAGCTGGACAGTCCGGAGCCGCCCGACATCGATGAGCCTGCGCAGTTGCTGGTGGTGAACGGCTCGCCCTCCGATCGGCCGGAGCAGGACGCTCTCGTCGAGGATGAAACTGAACGTGGGGGACGGCCAAGGCTCGAAGATCTGCTGCCGAGCGAGGCGGTCGGCTACCCGCTTCTCGATTGTGGCGTCGTCAAGCAGTGACCGCCATTGCGTGAAGACAGCACGGGCGTAGTCCTCGGTCTGGAGCAAGCCGGGCACGGACTGGTTGTTGTAGACGCAGAGCTGAACAGCATCTGCCTCCAGCGTGGCGTAGTTCCGATACCACTCCGGATGCCGGGTCCGTGCCTTCGACTGCGCCTCCCTTACGTCATCGACGGCGGCCTTGAGCACGCCTCCCGCGCTCACCAGACCGTCCACGCGCTCCAGGAAGTCGGGTTGTGGGGTCCGGACCCCGCGCTCGATCGCGGAGATCAGGTCCTCCCCGCAATGGGCAGCGATGCCGAGCTCCTTCTGGCTCAGCCCGGCCCGTTCCCGCAGTACCTTGATCTGCTTGCCGAGTGCCCGGAACAGATGCGCTGTCCCGTCCACCTCGGCCGGCCTCTCCGGTCGCTCTTCCCGCCCGGCGTTCCCCATGCCGTACCCGCCCTTGCGTACGTACCCGAAGGTCACGGCCGACAGCCGTACAGCGGACCGACCGTGTCCGTACGGATACCCGGCGTCGAGCCGTAGGTCCTGGTCAGCGTAGGCAGAGCCGGACACGCTCGGTGACGTGAATACGGAAATCACCACCCCGACGGCTGAGTTCACCCAGCGCTTCACGTCGACCCGGCGCGGCGCCCGTCTGGCCCGCCGCTTGGCGGTGCACCAACTCGACGCGTGGGGCTACGCGTACGGCAGCGAGCTGTCCGACACGGCGGCGCTGATCGCGGCGGAGCTCGCCGCGAACGCGGTCACGCACGGCCGGGTCCCGGGCCGGGACTTCGAGCTACGCCTGCGCTTGACGGAGACGACGCTCCGCATCGAGGTCTCGGACGCCCGGGGCGAACGCGCGCCGTTGGCGGGAGCGCCGACCCCGAATGCGGAAGCGAGCCGCGGGCTGGTGCTAGTCACGGCGCTGGCGACGGATTGGGGCGTGTTCGAGCGCCAGGTCGGCAAGACGGTCTGGGCTGAGCTTGCCTTGTGAGCGTCAGTGTTGTGCGCTGCGGCACCTTGTCTCAGGAGTCTTCCAGGAGGTCGCGTACATAGTCTCTAAGGTTCGAAGGCAGTCTAGTGGTGTCGATATCTCTCAGTCGTCTGAGGTGCTCGGTACTGGTAAATCCGCCGGCTCCGAGCTCCAGCAGCGAATTCAACTGCGACTCCAGGGCGTCGAGATCTGACTCACATGCGGCAGCGATCGACACCACGCCAGCCAGTAGCACTCCATCGAAGGGCGAGTAACTATTCAGCCAGTCGCTGATTCTGTCTGCAGCGAGCTCGCGTTGGCGAGGATCTTTGTCCATTACCTGGCGTAGAAGTTCCATCATCGCGTCGGCTTGTAGTGCCATATTTGCGTGACCCTTCGTGCTAGTACGGAAGTTGATATTGACTGGGCCAGGGTATATGAGTGTCGTTGGCGGCTTCTGAATTGTAGTTCGGGCTGTTTGGGTTGTGGACTTGTCGATGGTAGAGAGTTCCCGCCTCGTCCTGATATCGACCGCCGATCGAAAGTCTGTAGACGTCTCCGTTGGCTGCGTTCGATCCGGCTGGGGCGGTCCCGTCGGCGTCATGCACACGCAGGCGGACAACGTTTCCTGTTACGTCGTCCTTCCACTTGTACTCCACCCCCTTCTGAGCCCCGCCGTTCGGGTCCGGTGTAAGTTGGCGAACCTCGGCGTCCTTTGGGACTACGGCCAATGGGTTTTTGTCTCGTAGGTCCCAGCCACCTCCTTCAATCCGTTCCGGGCACGGAGACAAACCGAGTGGGTCTGTCCAGCTGTGCGGATTGTGAACGTACGCGTTGGCGTTCGGTGCGGGAGCGAGCCCTAGGGGGTCTTGTGTAACGTAGCGAGCAGTCTCGGGGTCGTAGTGGCGATGGAAGTTGTAGTGCAGGCCGGTTTCTGTGTCGAAGTATTGTCCCGGAAAGCGCAGTGGTGTGTACGCGGTGCTTGATGCCGCCCAGGCTGTGGCACCCCAGAGTGTCGCTCGCATGCGCCACGCCAAATTACCTGATTCATCGAAGAGTTCTTGCGGCGTGCCGACCAGGTCAGTGACAATGGCGAAGAAGCGCTCATCGAACTCCTCTTGGGATGCGTCGCCGTCGAATAGACGCTCTATTTGCGCAATCGGGCGCAAGTCGTGGTAATCCCAGGCGAGCGCAACAGCGTTGGGGAACGCTTCGTCGATGGTGAGCTGTTCACAAAGTGTCGCCCCGTCCCACGCGAAGGAGACCTGTTCCAAGACGGTTTGTTCGTCGCCGAAAATGCGCTGTTTCGCCACGCGCCGGCCGAGTGCGTCGTACTGGTAGCGCCAAACGGTGCCGTCCGGGGTGGTCACGGAGGTGAGCCGGTCCTCTGCGTCCCACACGTAGTGCCAGGTGTCGGGCTTGCGTGACAGCCGAGTTTTCCGGCGCAGGACGATCCTGCCCTGGGCGTCGTGTTCGTAGCGGACGTTCCCGGCGCGGGTCAGGCGCGTTCCCGCGTAGACGCGGCTGCCGGTGGCTTCCTGACCCGGGTGGGAGGCTGGCCATGATGCGTCGGTCTGGTTGCTTTCCGCGTCGTACGCGTAGCGCTCGGTCCAGTTTGCAGCGTGGACAGCGGTGACACGGCCGACCATGTCCAGGTCGAACCTGCGCGGGCCAGCCAACAGATCGTCGATGCCGACAAGGTTGCCGTCTGCCCGGTAGGTATAGGTCCGATGCTGGAGATCGCGGTCCCGTCCGCTGATCCTCTGATCGGTGAGCCGGCCCATCGTGTCGAAGGAGTGGCTCAGCCTGAGCGTCTCGCCTATGTGGCGGGTGAGTTCGCGCCCTGCGGCGTCGCGTTCGAAGGTGAGGGTGCGGCCAGAGCTGGTGAGCGAGGCGCGGCGTCCGGCCGGGTCGTAGGTCCATGAGCTGACGGTGCCGCTGGGCGTCGTTCTGCCCGTTCTGCGTCCGAGCACGTCGTGGTCGAAGGTGACCTTGCGGCCGTTGACTGTTTCGGACTTGAGGCGTCCGTAGCGGTCGCGCAGCCTGGTGAGTATCGCGTCAGGAGACGTGGCCACAGCCAGTTCATCGAAGATGTCGTATTCGAAGGTGCTGACCGCACCGGCTGCGTCCTTGCGGACGACCTGACTCAGCTCGTTGTGTAGGTATGTGATGCTCTGGCCGAGGCCGTTCGTGCGGGTCGTGAGCCGATCGGCTGCGTCGTAGGCGTAGGCGAGGGTCCGGCTGTCGAAGTCGTTCTCGGATATGAGTCGGCCGGCAGGATCGTAGGTGTAGTTCCAGGTGAGACCCTGCGGATTGATGACCTGGGTCAGCCGGAGGTTCGTGTCGTGGCTGAACACATAGCGGACCCCGTCCGCGTCAGTACGGGCGGTCAGGAGGTCGAAGTCCGTGTACTCGAACGTGGTGACGCCGCCGACCGCGTCGGTGTTGCTGGTGCAGTTGCCTTCGCCATCGTAGGTCCACGACTGTTCGCTGCGGTCGGCGTCGATGCGCCGCGCGAGTTTGCCCTCGACGGTCCACTCCAAGCGCGTGACTGCTCCGAGGGGGTCGGTGATGGCGACCGGGCGGCCGAAGGCATCGCGCTGGTAGTGCGTGACCCCGCCCAAGGGGTCGGTGATGTCCACGGGCAGGCCGGCCTTGTCGCAGCAGACGGCGGTCGTGTATCCGATGGCGTCCGTTACGGATGTGAGGTGCCCTGCCTCGTCATAGGTGAAGTGGGTCGTTGCTCCTGACGGATCGGTGACGGACCTGCGGTTGCCGCGATCGTCGTAGGTCTGCCGTGTGACGTTCCCGTCGGTACTGATGATGCGGATGGGGAGGCCGAGGTCGTTGTACTCGGCGCGCGACTGCCGTCCGTCCGGTCGTTCCACCATGGTCAATCGGCCGCGCTCGTCGTAGGTGGACCGGCTGACGTGGCCCAGAGCGTCGGTGCGGGACAGCAGGCGGTTGTAGCGGTCGTATTCGTAGCGGGTGACCGCGCCCAGCGCGTTGATTTCTGCGACGACCTGCGAGCGGTCGTTGATCAGGAAGCGCTTGGTGTGGCCGAGGCCGTCGGTGATGGACGTCGTCCGCAGGCCCGTGTCCGGGTCGGTGTCGTCCCATGTGAAGCGCGATTCGACATGCCCGTTCGAGCCCGTCTGGTAAGTGCAGCGGTCTTGGTCGTCGTAGACGTAGTCGTAGTGGCTGCCGTTGGTGTCGGTCCATGACGTGATGCGGCCGTGCTCGTCGCAGCCGAAGCGGAGCGGCTTGCCGGAGGAGTTGGTGACCTCGCTGAGGTGGCCGTCGGTGTAGCCGTAACGGAGGATCTCCTGATCACTGCCGTCCGGGGCCGCGCCTGCCAGGTGCAGGGCGGTGATACGGCCTTCGCCGGTGGTGAGCTTCAGGTGGTAGCCGCCGTGGTGGACGATCGACGTCGGTGCACCCGATTCGTCGTATTCGAAGGCGATCCAGCGGCCGTTGCGATCGTCTGTCTGGGCGAGCAGCGCGAGTTCATCACTGTGGTCGACGAAGTGCCAGACCCTCCCGGTGTCGGGGTCAGTGATGGTGTAGCCGTCGTCGACCCGGTCGAGGGGCCAGCGTCGGCCGTGAGTGGGCATGACCGGAACACCGGGTGCGGGATGGGGGTAGGCGAGAAGGCTGCCTTCGTCGCAGCTGAAGACGACTCCTTCTGAGTCGATCTCCAGCCGCTGGTCGACGGTGGACGACCATGCGGGCCCGAACCAGCGGCCGGAACGCCGGGACGAGTCGAATGTGCGCTGGAACACGAGGGGCAGGGAGCCGGGCAGTACGATGTCGGTCTGCGGCAGGAGCATCCGGCCCGTAGCCATCTCGACGGGGTCGCCGTCGCACTTGTTGTCACGGCACCTGTTGCTGTTGCTGTCCGGATTCTTCTCGTGGTCTCCGCGGGTATTGTCCGGTTTACCGTCCCCGTCGGGCAGGTGCTTGGCTCCGTTCATGCCCGCGCGCAGGCCGCCACGTGCCAGCCCTGTGCCCTTGGTGCCGAGGATTTCGGGGACGAGGCGGCCGAGGAATTCGGCGGGGTCGCCCTTCGCCGCGTCCCACGCGTTCTTCAAGGCGCGGTCGGG